>JBBDRW010000127.1:0-4492 GCA_040905265.1 Balneolaceae bacterium
CGTCAGGAGAGGCTACTGGAGAGAGGTGGAATAAGTCAGGAAGATTATGATGCGACCGTGAATGAAGTGAATGTACTTCGATCGGAGATTGAATTGATTGATGCTCAAATTGAGAAGACAGAAATCCGTGCCCCGTTTGACGGTGTGATCGGGCTAAAATATGTGAGTGATGGGAGTTTTATCTCTCCCGAGACTCGTGTCGCCTCCCTGAATGATATCGACCCGGTGAAGATCGATTTCTCGATCCCTGAACGATATGTCTCCAGGGTCAATGTTGGTGACCGGATCGACTTCACCGTTCAGGGACAAGAGTCGTCATTTCAGGGGGATGTCTATGCAGTAGAGCCGAGAATCGATACCGAGACCCGAACCCTCAGGATACGGGCTCTGACTTCAAACCCGGAGAACCGGCTGGTACCCGGAGCATTCGCAAATATTGAATTGATTCTGCAGACGATGGACGATGCACTCATGCTCCCGTCTATCTCTGTAATCCCCGAATTGAACCGGCAGAAAGTGTATCGATATCGGAACGGCCAGGTGGAAGAAGTACAGATTTCAACCGGAATCCGTACGGATCAATCGGTTCAGGTACTGGAGGGGCTTGCTCCTGGAGATACGGTACTTACGACCGGGCTCCTACAGGCTCGTGCCGGAATGGAGGTGGAGTTGACACGTATTGTAAATGACCCAGAATTACAGGCAGACCCATGAGTCTATCATCGCTGAGTATACGTCGTCCGGTACTGGCTTCGGTCATGTCGATTGTGATCGTTCTTTTCGGTGTGATCGCATTTTTCTTTCTCGGCATCCGCGAGTATCCGGCCGTGGATCCCCCGGTTGTTACTGTCAGTACGGACTACACCGGTGCGAGTGCTGATATCATTGAATCACAGATTACCGAGCCGCTCGAAGAGTCCCTCAACGCTGTGTCCGGTATTCGCAGCCTCTCCTCGGTCAGCCGTGAAGGGAGAAGTTCCATAACGATTGAGTTCCATGTCAGTATGGATCTGGAAGCCGCTGCAAATGATGTGCGGGACAGGGTTTCAAGAGCCCAACGAAGTTTGCCACCCGATGCAGAGCCTCCTACAGTGATCAAGGCAGATGCCGACGCTTCCCCTATTATTTTTATCAATGTGAACAGTGAGCGGCGTGACCTTCTCGATCTGACGTCGATAGCCGAGAATATCTTCAAAGAGCAGCTTCAGACGATCGAAGGAGTAAGTGAAATCGCGATCTGGGGGTCGAGACAGTATGCGATGCGTCTCTGGATGGATCCTATGAGGCTCGCCGCCTATCAGCTGACGCCGCTGGATGTGTTGAATGCGCTGAACCGGGAGAATGTGGAGCTTCCGTCCGGGAGGATTGAAGGTAATTCGACAGAGTTGACGGTTCGGACGATGGGCCGAATGACTACTCCAGAGGAGTTTAACAATCTGATTATTCAGGAAGTGGATGGCAGCGTCGTCCGGTTTCGGGATATCGGCAGGGCTGAACTGGGGGCGCAGAACGAACGGACAGTGCTCAAACGAAATGGAATACCCATGGTGGGTGTTGTGGCTATTCCTCAGCCGGGTTCAAATCAGCTTGCTATCGCTGAAGAGTTTTTTCAACGGGTTGAAAGAATTGAACGGGATCTGCCGGAAGATGTAGAGCTTGCCACCGGTTTTAATACAACCGAGTATATCGAAAACTCTATTTCTGAGGTTCAACAGACTATTTTTCTAGCGTTTCTCCTTGTGATTGTTATCATTTTTCTCTTTCTCCGCGACTGGAGAACAACCCTGATTCCGATTATTGTCATTCCTATCTCCCTGATTGGCACTTTCTTTGTGATGTATATTGCAGGCTTCTCGATCAATGTCCTGACGCTGTTGGCGATTGTACTGGCGATCGGGCTTGTGGTAGATGATGCGATCGTGGTGCTGGAGAATGTCTATGCAAAGGTTGAGATGGGCCTGCCGATCATTGAAGCAGGTATACTCGGATCAAAAGAGATCTTTTTTGCAATTATCGCAACCTCCCTGGCCTTGATTTCGGTGTTTATGCCGATTCTCTTTCTTGAGGGAAATACCGGCCGTCTTTTCCGGGAGTTCGGGATGGTTATCGCAGGAGCTGTGGCGATTTCCTCGTTTGTGGCTCTTACGCTAACTCCGATGCTCTGTACAAAAATCCTGAAAAAGGAGGAGAAAAACCGGTTCTACAATTCGACAGAGCCGTTTTTTGAATGGTTGAACCGCTCCTACAAGAACTCTCTTGCATCCTTTATGCAGCGACGATGGCTCGCTTTTGTCGTTCTTGTCGTTTGTCTCGGTATCGGGCTGCTGCTCAATTTTACGCTTCCCGAAGAGATTGCACCGATGGAGGATCGAGGCCAGATGAGAATCTCGGCGGCCGGACCTGAAGGAGCAACCTATGAGTATATGGATGCTTATGTTGATGATATGGTACAGGCTGTGCAGGAGCAGGTGCCTGAACTGGATGCAATCAATACCGTTACTTCTCCTGGCTTTGGTGCATCCGGGGCTGTTAACTCTGCATTCGGTTTCATTTCGCTGGTAGATAAGAGTGAGCGAAATCGTTCCCAGCAGGAGATTGCAGATCTGTTAACTCTGGAGCTCTCCAAGCTGACCGCGGCCGAAACCTTTGTTTCACAGCCGCAATCGATTGGGCAGAGGGGAGGCGGACTGCCAGTTCAGTATGTATTGCAGGCACAGACTCTGGATCAGCTCAAGGAGGTAATCCCCGGGTTTCTCGATGAAGTTCGAAGCAGCCCAGACTTTACATTTGCCGATGTGAATCTGAAATTCAACCGGCCGGAGCTTCAGATCAATATCAACCGGGACCGTGCACAGTCGCTCGGAGTCTCTACCCGGGACATTGCACAAACACTTCAACTTTCGCTTAGCGGGACCCGGTTCGGGTTCTTTATTATGGACTCCAAACAGTACTGGGTAATTGGCCAGATGGACCGGCAGAGGCGGAATGAACCGGTTGACCTGAAGACTATTTTCGTTCGAAATAACCGGGGAGAACTAATCCAGATGGATAACCTCGTAGAGATCAGTGAAGATAGCGGCCCGCCGCAGCTCTATCGGTACAACCGGTATGTCTCGGCAACCATCTCTGCTGCACTTGCACCCGGCCGGACGATTGGGGACGGAATTGACGCGATGGATGAAATCGCAGCCCGTACACTGGATGAGAGAATTGTGACTGATTTGAGCGGCCCATCCCGGGATTTTGTAGACAGTGCGGCAAGCATGGTCTTTATTTTTGCTTTTGCACTTGTATTGGTCTACCTCGTTTTGGCCGCCCAGTTCGAAAGCTTTCGTGATCCGTTCATCATTCTCTTTACGGTTCCGCTGGCACTGTTCGGTTCACTGCTGGCACTCTGGTACTTTAATGAGACGCTTAACATATTCAGCCAGATCGGGATGATTATGTTGATAGGGCTCGTGACCAAGAACGGAATCCTTATTGTTGAGTTTGCGAACCAGCGACAGGAGCAGGGAATGGAGTTGATGGAGGCGATTCAGGATGCCGCCGTCGTCCGGTTCCGGCCGATTCTTATGACCTCCTTGTCTACCATACTGGGAATTCTTCCGATCGCACTGGCATTTGGAGCCGGCTCGGAGAGCCGGATGTCAATGGGAATCGCTGTGATTTTCGGCCTGATCATCGGGAGTATCCTGACACTCTACGTTATTCCTGCAATGTACAGCTATTTCGCCAGCGTAAAACAGGTTGTTGAGGTCGATCAGGAACGGATTCAGAAAGCGGAAGAATTACAAGCTACATCAATTCAATGAAACAGTATATCCTATTTCCGGTCATTATCTTGATTCTGGCGCTGCCAGGCGCATCTCTGGCCCAGAGTCAGGATTCGTTGTTTACTCTGGACCAGGCGATCGAGTTGGGTCTGGAGAACAACCACGGCATACGAATCTCCCGGAATCTGGCCGAAATCTCTTCAAACAACCTTACGCTGGGGAATGCGGGATTTCTGCCGGAAATCTCTGCCAGTGCATCCCGCAGTGAAAGTGTCGTTAACAGCCGGTTTGAAACAGCAGCGTCCTCCGGCGAGAACCGGGGGGCGGAATCGACCTCGACCAATGCCGGTGTCTCTCTGAACTGGACTCTGTTTGACGGTTTTCAGATGTTCATAGCACACGAACAGCTTGGAGAGCTTGAGGAGCTTGGGAGTATGGAACTCCGGTTGCAGATGGAGGAGACAGTCAGCCTGATTATCACATCCTATCTCTCCATAACCCGGATTTCCGGGCAGCTTCGTGTATTTGAAGATGCGGTTGCGGTCTCGCGGGAGAGAATTGAGATTGCGGAGACCAAGCGAGATCTCGGATCGGGTTCGGAATATGAACTCCTTCAGGCCCGGAATGACCTGAATGCCGACCGGGCAGCGGTTCTCCGCGAGAGAAACCGGTTGGAGGATGCTAAAATACTGCTGAATGAAATTCTGGGCCGGTCGCCT
>JBBDRW010000128.1:0-4478 GCA_040905265.1 Balneolaceae bacterium
ACAGGAATCACCATCAGGTTGCCCCTGATCACACTGGAGCCGCGCTGGTCCCAGAGAGCGATCTGTTGGGATATTTCGGGGTCCTGGTCGATCCGTGCTTCGATTTGTGCCGGGCCGTATATGAGCCGGTCTTTAGGCAGTTTGTACGTGACCAGCTGGCCATAATCAGCCGGGTCCGACTTTGCTGCGATCCAGGAGATCATATTGTCACGATTCTCCGGTGTAAGCGGGCTGATCAGCATAAACTCGAGCGTCTCCTCACCCGGGAGGCGGGCCAGGACATAATAGGGTTCCATGAGTTGCTCCTGGCCACCGTACTTCTCGTTCGGCCGGGCCCAGAGATCTTCCTGGTTGTAAAAGACCTGGGGAGTGGTCATGTGGTAACGTGAAAACGTCTCTATCTGGATTTCGAACAGATCCTGCGGATATCGGAAATGTGCCTCCAGTCCGTCCGGTATCTCCGACTTTGGTTGAAACAGGTCAGGAAATATCGTGCTGTAGACATGTAATACAGGGTCCTGTTCATCAATGATATAGTAGTCGACACTCCCGTCAAAAGCACTTACAATGACTTTAACTGAATTTCGTATGTAGTTGATATTACCATATCTCTGGGAATACGGGAAATGAGACGAGGTCGTATAAGCATCCTGAATCCAGTAGAACTGCCCGTCATGCATTACCAGATAGGGGTCCTGATCGAGTCTCAGAAATGGAGTTACTTTCTGAATCCGTTCCTGGACACTTCTCCAGAGTTGCATCCGGCTCTCCTCCTGGATGTAATCCGACAGAAGGATGTTGATATCACCGAACTCCCACGCAAAGAGGAGCTTACGGAACAAGCCCGAAATAGGGATGCCTCCCTGGCCGGAGTAGTGAGTATAGACGTTTTCGTCACCTGCCGGATAGTGCAGTTCCGGGACAGTTGTGTTTACAATATAATATCCGCTGCTGTTTTCACCGTAGTAGATGGCAGGATTTGTGACGGCGAGGTCCTGGCTGTTATAGACAGGGGGGAGGTCCCGAACAACCAGCAGCGGCTCACCCTGACTGTTCGCCTCGGTCACAGGACTCATCGTCATCCCGAATCCATGGGTATACTGCATATGACGGTTGACCCAGGTATCGGACTGGCTGGGAAGCTGCCTTGAGATCTCCCGTGCCGAGAGCATCATCTGTGTTACCTGGCCATCCACTGTATAACGGTCGTTGTCGACAGAGTAAAACTCATAATAGGAGCGGATCTCCTGTAACTGTTTGTACGTCTGAATCAGAAGCCTCGGATCCCAAAGCCGGATATTGTCAATGGCATCCTGATTATTCCGTATATCGGCGAGCCGCAGTGTATCATCCGCCTGATACTCAATCTCGGTTACATTATCCAGGCCAAAAGCCAGCCGGGTCATATCTATATTATGTTCCAGATAGGGGGTCTCCAGTTCCAGTTCATTTGGAATTACCTGGAGCTGTTGGACAACTCCGGGTAGAATGCCTCGTCCCAGTATCAGGATGGCTACGGTAGCGATTGCGGTAACCGGTATCCATCTGCCGATCCCGGCCCGGTTGCTGAAGGCAACCATGCCGGCGATCAGAATTGTGAGAAAAAAGAGAATCCAGATCGTCGGGAGGACTATTGACATATCGGTATACCCGGCGCCAAAAACGATTCCGTCCGGTTTGAATAACAAGTTGTATCGGTCGAGCCAGAGGCCCCATGCCAGTGAAAGGAGCCACAGGATCAGGTTAAACTTCACATGGTTGAGAACTCCCGGTTTGGCAATAACACCTTCACCCGATTTGGCACTGAGAAGGCCGGTGAAGATATAGACGGTAATCAGGATCGCCGAAATCATAAAGGTTAAAACTGTGAGTGACATCTGGATCACCTCCCAGAACGGAAGCTGGAAGAGATAGAACCCGATATCCCTGTTGAAAAGCGGATCATTAACCCCGAACGGCATGCTCCAGAGAAATCGGAGAGATTCATCCCATCGGAGATAGAACCCGATTCCGAATAGCAGTGTAAGGCCGACAGCCGCAAATGTCAGGGTCTGTTTCAGCCGGGTAAGCTGCTTCGGATCGGAGAGATCCAGGTTGAGGTTTTGAAACGGGGTACCTCCCAGGTTCACGTGCTTTAGCTGCTCCGCCAGATGCCGGAAATTGGGGATCAGATAGGTGCCTGCGACGATCAGGGCCAGAAGTGTCAGGGAAACCTGTGTTCCGCGCAGGGTCCAGAATACCTGGGAATATCCCAGTTGATCCAGCCAGAGCCATTCAACGATCCAGCTTGATGATATCGAGAGTAGCAGTAAAGGGATTGCAACAAGAGCAATCATTCGCAGGTGACGAATAGGCATATTCAGGGTTTTTCAGGGTTTTCTGTTCCGGTATACATTGAGTTTTTTCAATCCGGAATCTTCTAAAATACAAATTTAGCCAGTCAATGACAGGGGATAGGAGCCGGGAGCTAGAAGTGGAATACTATTCCCTATTCCCTCTCACCTTCTCAAGTGACGGAGAAGGTTCTGGAGAGCAGAAGCGAGAGGGGCAGCAGCAGCAGTACGATGATGCCGGGCAGAAGGCCGGCAAAACCGGCTGTCAAGGCACTGTTGAGTATAATCAGGGAGAGTACTCCCCGTTTCACGGCGGTTCGGATTCGGACGGCTTCCGGATGGGTTGCCGCCCGGAAAAAGGGGGGGAGTATCATGTACCCGAATAAAAGGATAAATGGCAGGGCTGTTACAAGATTATAGTAGGGGATGATGGCCAGAATACCAAGGGTTGCGAAAACCAGAACTACCGAAACAAGAGCTGCAAATCCTGTCGCCCGGCTGCCGCCGTGGACTTCACCGCGGCTGATAAGAGTAATGGCACCGATATAGGTAACCGGAATGAGTGCAAGAAACCAGAGTTCGGTTACAACAACGGGTATGATACTTACCCCGAGCAGCAGGTTCCCGCCCCTGCAGAGCCCCATGAAGAGCGGCCCCAAAATGGCAGAGTGCTTCGCCATTGAATCATAAATTACGACGGACATTGTGATACAAATGGCAATCCATCCGGCATAGACATTCACCTGGGTAGCCGCCAGGATACCTGTTGTGAGCAACAGAATAGCGAGCAGAGCTCCTCCGGCCCGTGTGATTCGGCCGCTCGGTATCGGCCGCTCCGGCCGCTCTTCGGCATCCAGTTTTGCATCGAAAAGATCATTCAGGACCACACCGCCTCCATAAAGTCCGAACGTAGAGAGGAGCAGCCAGGGCAAGCCTGTTGGAGAGGCGGCAGGCAGACCGGTGGAAAAATAGATGACGCCGCCGGCTGCAGCGAATCCGGCCAGAATATCTGCAAATGCTGTTACGATGTTTGCGGGCCTCATCAATTCAAGGGCCGCCTTCAGTTTCTGGCGCATATTTATTTGATAATCAGCTCGTCGCCCGGTGTATCGTCCTCCTCTTCCACATAGGGCTCATGGCCACCACGGAGAACCGTATTTCCATTATAGGTCATCCGTTGATCGATTTTGGGTCGATTGAGCCAATCTTCCTCGTTAAACTGGCCGCTCTGCCCATACGCTTCCAGTGCATTTTCATAGGATACTTTCCGGACATCCTCTTCCGGGATCCCTCTTTTCAGCATCAATTGTGCTGTTTTGGGAACCCCCAACGGATCGCTGTGGCCCCAGTCTGCTGCACTGTCGATAAAGATTCGTTTGGTACCATACTGCCGGACGATTTCAACCATCCGCTCGTTTCCCATCTTTGTTCCCGGATAGATTGTGAACGCAGTCCAGTATCCCCGGTCGAGGACATGCTTCACGGTCTCCTCGTTATTGTGGTCGACGATCACGTTTGAAGGATCCAGTCCGTGCTCTTCACATACATCCATGCTGCGGATCGTACCCTCTTTTTTATTTCTGTGCGGTGTGTGGATCAAGACGAGCATATCCAGTTTTTTGGCCAGTTCCAGCTGTTGTCTGAAGTAGCGGTCTTCGAGCTCTGTCATGTCGTCATACCCGATCTCTCCGATCGCAACCACACCCTCTTTGCTGGCGTAACGGGGTATCAGCTCCATCACCTCCTCAGCCAGGGCTTCGTTGTTGGACTCTTTGGAGTTGAGGCCGATCGTACAGTAGTGCCGGATTCCAAACTGTGCTGCCCGAAATCTCTCCCAGCCGACAATCCAGCTAAAATAGTCGAGCATTGAGCCGGGATTGGTTCTCGGCTGTCCGATCCAGAAGGCGGGCTCTATGACGGCTACCACGCCAGCTTTTCTCATGGCTTGATAGTCATCGGTGGTTCTGGAAACCATGTGAACATGCGGGTCGATAAACATCATTTTATCTGTTGACATAACTTCTGTAATCCGTTTTAATTAAAAATTATAGAATGACATCACTCTTTATCCGATTCCCATTGCCGGCAAATCGATTCCCAACCGACCGCACCCTACTCAATCTCTTTTACTGTGTCCTGGTATTT
>JBBDRW010000129.1:0-25744 GCA_040905265.1 Balneolaceae bacterium
TTGGGCAGGCGGTTTACTTTTTTTTGTACCAATACTAAGGCTAATATAAAGCCGTGGATGGCTCCCAATAAGAAAACGACTTCTATCATGGATTCAAATAGTACGTAATGTGGATTGCCCGAGTTAACGCAGACTCTGCATATATTGATCAATCTGGCTAAGAAGTATTTCTCAAATTGAAAATATATGATACTATATCCGTTCTGAACAGAAATATTATTTCTGAAATTCAACCAATAATTGCAAGGCCGTTTGAATAATTGCCGTTATTTGCAGAGTATACCATTGGTAATGGAAGTCAACGGAATCAAAGATGCGATAAATAGATGAACACGGACAACTACACTACACCCGCCGGTACTTCCATAGGCCATGTACACCTGAAAGTTTCTGATCTGGATAGGGCTCTTGCATTTGATCAGGAACTGCTGGCCGAACTTCAGCATGAATAAGTCCAGAGCATAGATCTATAAACGGCCTGAGTCAGAACCTCCGGCCAGAACGAATCATACCCCATTTCCTATGATGAAAGCATTCATCCATACCCAATATGGGCCTCCAGAGGTTCTTCAGCTACAAGAAGTGCAAACTCCTGTTCCTGAGGAACATGAAGTTCTCATTAAAATTCATGCAACAACGGTCAACCGTACGGATGACGGGCTGTTGAGAGCAATCCCTTTTATTGCACGCTTTTTCACCGGGCTTCTCAGGCCTAACCATACTATTTCCGGAAGTGAATTTTCCGGCCGGGTTGAAACAACCGGCAGCAGTGTCAGCTTATTTAAACCGGGTGATATGGTTTTCGGGTTCAGTGAATTTGGCGCTCATGCCGAATACCTGAAAATGGCAGAAGATAGTACAGTTGCCAGGATTCCTGAAGGCATGACCTTTGAAGAAGCTGCTCCACTGACAGAAGGCTCCCACTATGCTCTGAACAACATCAGAAAAGCTGACATTCAGGCCGGCCAACAGGTTCTCATCTACGGTGCTACGGGAGCCATCGGGTCAGCCGCACTGCAAATCATCAAAGCCGTCGGCGCGGAGGTTACGGCTGTTTGTGATACCAAAAATATCGATCTCATCAAATCGTTAGGCGCTGATGAAGTCATTGATTATACAAAGCAGGACTTCACCAAAATAGGCAAAACGTTTCACGTGGTATTTGACGCTGTTGGAAAAAGTTCTTTCAGAGCGTGTATGCCATTGCTTAAAGAGGGTGGAATCTACATGTCGACCGATCTTGGTTTTATGTCTCAAAACCCGTTCCTGGCACTCATTACACCGTTTATGGGAGGCAGGAAAGTTCTTTTTCCTATTCCGACAATTGACAAGGAAATCATTGAGTATCTCAGGGAATTGGCTGTGTCAGGTAAGTTCAAACCAGTCATAGACAGACAGTATAATTTTGAAGAACTTCCCGAAGCGTTTCACTATGTTCATACAGGGCAAAAGACCGGAAACGTAGTCATCTCTGTCCCTTAAATAGTCTTCCCGTGAAACCCAGCCTTCAAAAAGCAACGAATCAAGGAACGATCTCTCCCCTACCCTTGCAATTCCGGCTTCAAATCTTATCTTGATAATACAGCTCTACTACCCTTTTTCTGTAGTCCGTTAAAGGATTTTCGTTGTGAGATTCCACGATACGTAAAGGAGCCTCTGAATAATCAACCTTTTACAGAACTTTCAGAAAATGAGAAAACTATCTGTTATGATGAATCTACTCAGATCGTCAGGAATCGTCCTTCTCTATACAATAGGTTTCCTCCTGGCCGTTTCCTGCAGCCATACCACTGAACAGGTTCAAGAGGTGAATACCTCGGGATTGCCTGAGCTTGACCTGAATCATCAATTCACCATCTCCGATTCAGAGGAGGTGATGTTGCAGCAGATTACAGGGGTTCAAAGTGATTCTGAAGGCAGAATCTTTCTTCAGGATCCACGCGCCTTACAGATACACGTCTTTGATACCCAGGGAGAGTATCTAACGAACATCGGCAGAGATGGGTCAGGCCCCGGAGAATTTCGAAGTTTGCTTAATATCTATATTGGTCAACTTGATCGGCTCATCGTTTATGATATCAGGCAAGCCCAAAATACCGTATTTGTCGAGAACGATCACCATTGGGAACCGGTGGATCTCTTTTTGGTTGAAGGCCATCGATATGGAATCGAGAGTGCAGATACAGAAGGAAATGTAATCCTGCGGCAGAGTCAGGCACAATATCCTGAACCAGGAGCTTTTTGGTTTGAGCATGAACTCGCTACGGGGAATCTTGCATCGGGGTTGACGGAGCAAAACGTTCTCAGTTTTAAAGAGCGGGGTATTCTTATGTCGGATAGTGGATCTTCGAAGGGGCTCCCGTTTGGCCGGACGACCGTAGTATCCACCGATCCGTCAGGAAACATCTATCTGGTCTGGAATGAACAATTTGAACTGGCTGTATACAATGCCCGAATGGAACATCTGGATTCTCTGAGTGTGCCGATTCCCAATCAACCCATTGATAGCGAAGAAAGAGATGCTGCAATTGATCGATTGGGAAACGATTTCAGGTCACTTGGTCATGAGCATGTACCTGTGACCAAACCGGTTATCTCGAAGATGTTTGTGGATGGAAACAGACGTATCTGGCTGCAAACATTTGACTCGCCTGAATACCTGGTACTTGACCGGGAAGGAACTCCGCTGAGAAGTTTTGACCTTGAGGAGGACCTTCGTCTTGTCCATGCAGACACGAACAGGCTCTACGCAATGGAACTGAGTGAAGAGGGGTATCAGATTCATGTGTTTGACTATCAGCTTTGAAGCTGAAAAGAGTTGAATCCAGTCCGTCAAAAAACCACAGACATTATGCGATCTTCATCGTCGCGGCGTAATGAAGAAGTTGCCTGCAACAATGCCCTCCAGATCGTAGTGGAAGATAACCGTACTCGGGACTCCGGGTACATCCCATCATTAAGCGAGTGGTAATTGTGTAAACTTTTCCTGTCTGGATGTAACAGACTCTGTCCCTATAATGATGATATTACTCTTTGATAATAACTTCACAACGATTCCGCAGTTTGCGGGAAATTACGGACACTACCATGAATCATACCAAATCAAATTTTGTCTTATCCATGTTAATAGTTCTCACCCTGATATTCTCAGGTTGCTCGAACTGGAGCAAAACGGCAACAGGAGCCGTAGTAGGAACCGGGGCCGGGGCTGCTGCCGGGGCTGTTATCGGGAAAACACTTGGTAACACAGCTGCCGGTGCCATTACAGGTGCAGTGGTTGGTGGCACGGTGGGTGCAATCATCGGGCAGAATATGGATCGAAAAGCCAGAGAGATGGAAGAAGCAATGGATGGGGTTACCATTCAGCGTGTTGAAGAAGGAATTGCTGTCAGCTTCGACAGTGGCATATTGTTTGATTTCGACTCTTCAACCCTGCAACCAGAAGGCCGGGAGAATCTTGAAAAACTGTCGTCCATTATCCAGCGGGATAATGATACGATTCTCATGATTGTTGGCCATACAGATTCCAGGGGAGACGAAGATTACAACCTTAGGTTAAGTGAACGACGGGCCGAATCTGCGAGCAGATACATGGTATCCCAAGGCCTCTCTTCATCCAGAATCCAGATCAGAGGAAGGGGTGAATACGAACCCATTGACAACAATGATTCCGATGCCGGCAGACAAAAGAACCGCCGGGTTGAAGTCGCCATCTTTGCCAGCCCCGAGTATGTAGAACGCCTGCAGGCAGCAAATTAAATACAGCTTAGCAGCTGGGGCGGGAACTTCTGAAGTAGATTCACACTACACATAGCTGGTCTCGCAGTGCATAAGGCCTCAGGGATTCATACTGAGTTGCATGATCGGGGAATCTGAACCGATCCCTTTCGCATCACATTTCTGATGCGTCAAGGGAGTTTGCAGGAAGTTTCGATTTGCTACAGGGTTCCATCAAGTCGTACTCATTATTACCCGATCACAATCCAAACAGTAATCATAACCCAAACCGTCTACTATTATGGGTAATCTTTTATATCTCGTCGCCGTAATTCTGGTCATTTTCTGGCTCATCGGATTTATCGGCTATAGCGCCGGAAGCATCATTCATATTCTCCTTGTTATAGCCGTAATTGCCATCCTCCTTAGGGTCATACAGGGAAGAAGAGTTGTGTAATTCTGTTGATAGTCACGTCTGTTGAATCCGATAGTTTACTTACCTGAAAATTATTGTGTATCCTTTTAAAATGAGAGTATTTGCAGGCCGATGAAAGGCTGGCCGCTACAGGGTAGACAGAAAGTCTGTCAGCGCCTCTACCGATCGTTCCGGTTCATCGTGGTGAAGATTGTGGCCGCCACCATCGATGTGCACGACTTTCCCGTTCGGCATCGCACTGACCGCCTCTTCATCGGCCTCTCTGGATTCAGCCGGCGCATCAGCTTTTAGAATGAACGCGGGCACCTGAATTTCCACCAGTGAATTCCCGGTTTGCATCGTACCCGACATCGCCTGCCAGGTATCACTTGAATACGCACCGTGATACTGCTTTTTCGAAAGCGCCCAATATTCGCAAGATGTCAAACTCCACTTCGGTGACTGCCTCTGACAGGTAGCTACCAGATCGTCGAAGTTGTAGTTGTTCTGCGCCACCAACACTTCGGGAGCTCCGAACATGCTCAATGAAAGCCGGTCTGGTGCAGGTGCTTCGCGTTGTGGAGGGGGAGCGTCTTGTCCGCTGTCTTCCTCCGATTCGCTACTTGTTGCCGGTGCCGGCCTTGGGGGTCTCGGCCTCAGGCCCGGATCAAGCATGACGACCGCTTGCGACAGATCCGGATACTCTGCACCGGTCCGCATGACCGTAGCGGCACCCATAGAGTGACCCATCAGAATCGGTTTTTCGAAGCCCATTACGTTCACAAATTCAACCACGTCTTTCACCAGAGTATCACCGTCGTCGGAAGGCGTAAATGGGTCCGTCAAGCCGTGCCCGCGGGCATCAAGCATATATATGTCATAGGAGCCCTCCAGTGCCAGTGTCAGAGGAGCCCAATTTAGTCCGATATCCGTAACCCCGTGGACCATAACGATCACAGGCTTATCCGGCTGTGGCGTGGCATGATAGTAGTGGATGCGAATCCCGTTTGCATACACATAGCCATCCGACCACCCGTCGGGAATACCCGGTTGCTGGGCAATAGTTACACCCTGCAGCAGGATTAGCAGGCTAAACGTTTGCAGGCACATCTGAAAAATTCCGTTCTTACTCATCATCTGTTCTTCCATTTTATTCATATTTTATCTCGCTAAATTGCCGTATAGAATTCATGGCTTCTGGCAACCGCGAGCCTGAATGCACGCCCGTAAAACGAATACCCTTCAACTGGTTGTTTGTTCAGTGATTCCATTTCACAATAAACAACGACCAATAGAGGTTTTTAAATTGAATACAGCCTATTGACTTGCCATAATAGTAATAAATTCTGATTGTCTCCAATGTAGTAAGTTAATGATGGATATTTTCGAATACGCAGCCCCGAACCTCAAAATGTGCGAAATTTGAGTTCTTTTTTATTATGTTTATCACCATAGTTGAAAAAGACATTTAGAAGACTTTACAAAACCGTCTATAAATTAAACCAATCGCTCAATGAAACGACTTTCGTCTCTGCTCATACTTTTACTACTACTTGCCTTACCCTCTCTTCAGGCACAAACGATGTCGACCGGTGAATCTGCAACGATGCGTGGTTTTGGCCAGGCTGTGGATGTTGCGGACGGCAGGGTGTATATCGGTGAACCTGCGAATAATCATCAACCGGGCGCTGTCTATGTCTTCAACCGCTCCATAGACGAATGGGCTGAACAGGCAAGGCTTATGGCAGCCGACGGCCGGATAGGTGACCGTTTCGGGTCTGCTTTGTCGGCCGACGGAAACCGGATTGTGATCGGAGCACCGAATGGAAATGATTACAACGGGGCCGCCTATATTTTTGAACAATCGGATGATGGCTCCTGGAGCGAAGTTGCCCGGCTCGTTTTACCTGATGAACATTCAGACAGTGGTTTTGGGGGAAGTGTTGTCCTTTATGAGGATCTCGCATTTGTCGGAGCACCTGACTATAACGAAGAGCATGGTGCCGTGTTCGTCTACAATCGGTCAGAGTCAGGCGAATGGGCTCAATCGTCCATGATTGCTTATCCTGATACGACTTTGGAGACCGGATTCGGGTCCGCTCTCGCTTTTGACGGCTCGCGTCTGGCCATCGGCGCACCCGGGGGTGAGGAAGAAGGTGCTGTGCTCCTCTTTCGTGAAAGCATGGGCGACTGGACACAGGAAACCACGATTACCAACACGTTTATGAATCAGCCCGGAGGATTCGGTGCTGTAATCCGTATGGATGGAGACCGGATTCTTGTCGGAGCTCCCGGCCAGGTCATGGCCATGGGTGCCGTCTATGTCTATGAAATGGATACCGAAACCGAAGAGGGAACCTGGGATTTCAACAGCCGCCTGACAGCCTACGACAGCCAACCGAGATACCTGTTCGGGGAGTCGATCGCCATCGCCGGATCTGAAATCTGGATCGGCTCATCGAATGCAAACGGAGGCGTTGGTGCTATTTACCGGTTTCAACCCTCTGTGGATGGCAGTGGATGGACCGGCGTAACAAAAATGACAAGCCCGGCTGAAGGGAATAACGACAGTTTTGCCGGAACGATGGATGTTGAAGGCAATATCGCCGTCGCCGGGTTGACCGGAGCCGATTTCGGCGAAGGAACCGTGGCTATTATGGAGCGGAGTGATGACGGTGAGTGGTCGACGCAGAATATCGTAATCGGATATGGTAATACCATCCTTGATCCTATTACAGATACTACTGTTGAGTGCAGCAATGGCCAGGCAGACCGTTTCGGCTGCAGTAATATCGATCTGGTCTCATTTCTACCGATCAGGGATATCGGGGGGTCACGTGGAGTATTCCTGAATGACATGTGGGGATGGACCGATCCGGAAACCGGAAATGAATACGCCCTTATTGGCCGCAATAACGGTACGTCGTTTGTGGACGTCAGCAATCCTTCCAACCCGGTTTATGTCGGAGATCTTCCGATGACAGCAGGCGCCCAGGCAAGTACATGGAGAGATATCAAGGTCTACAGTAACCATGCATTCATTGTAGCTGACAATGCCCGAAGCCACGGCATGCAGGTATTTGACCTCACAAGTCTTCGCGATTTTAATGGTGAACCTATTCATTTTGAGGAAGCGGCCCTCTATACCAACATGAACAGCGCTCATAATATCGTTATCAACGAAGATACCGGCATGGCCTTCATCGTTGGGAGCAGCGGCGGCGGGGAGACTTGTGGCGGCGGACTTCATATGGTCGACATCCAGGATCCCACAAACCCCGCTTTTGCAGGGTGTTTCGCCGATCCGTCCACCGGACGCGGCAGCACCGGGTACACGCACGATGCTCAATGCGTGGTCTATCAAGGCCCTGATGAAGAGCATCAGGGCAAAGAGATCTGCATCGGCGCAAACGAGACAGCCGTAAGTATTGCGGATGTTACGGACAAAGAGAATCCCGTAGCGCTGTCGGTTGTCTCTTACCCTGATTACGGATATGTGCACCAGGGATGGCTGACGGAAGATCACAGGTATTTTTTCCAGAATGATGAACTCGATGAACTCAGCGGTGATGTGGAGCAAACGCGTACCCTGATCTGGGACGTATCGGATCTGGACGACCCGCAATATGCAGGCGCCCACTTTGCCGATAATCCCGCATCAGATCACAACTTGTATATCAAAGGCGATATGATGTACCAGTCGAATTACGTCAGCGGGTTGCAAGTCCTCGACATCAGCGACCCTGTGAACCCTCAAAAGGTCGGGTCGTTTGATACACACCCGTTCACGGAAGACGCGCCCGGCTTCTCCGGGACCTGGAGCAACTATCCGTACTTCGACAGCGGAGTTGTCCTCATGACCAGCAGAAATGAAGGACTCTTCATTCTCGATGTAAACCCACCGATGATCAACCCGTAAAGGAACGGAATATGTTTATCTTGATACAAAAGTCCCGTCTTGAGAGGGGGAACAAGGGTGTGTTCGGTAGAATTGAATCTATCTTATATGAAACGACGAGTCATTATTTTGCTACATAGATTTTTGACGCCTGCCCTGGTCATACTTGTTGCTTTTTCCGCTGCAAGCGTATTTGCACAAGGTGCAATTGAAGGGCAGCGCATCTATGTCTGTAATCAGGGCGAGGCGACTGTATCGGTTATCGATGTAGCAACGAATGAACTTATTGATACGATCGATCTTCAGGAATTGGGGTTTTCGGCCAATGCCAGTCCTCATCATACAATTGCCGAGCCGGACGGTTCTTACTGGTATGTCACCCTGATTGGAGACAACCGCGTACTCAAGTTTAACCGGGATAACGAGCTGGTGGATGAAACAGAATTCGAAGTTCCCGGGCTTTTAACGATGCACCCGGACCGGGAGACGTTGTTCGCTGGACGGTCCATGAGTGCGGTCAACCCGCCCGGCAGTTTCGGGATCATCAACCGATCCGATATGACCCTTCAGGAAGAAGTGAACCTTTTCTTTTCACGTCCGCACGCCATAACCAATAGTCCCGACGGAGAATGGATCTATGTTGGCAGCCTTTCTGTGAACCAGATACTCTCCATGAACCCACAGTCGGAAGATGTTAATCTGACCGTTTTGGGCGGAGATGCCCACGCCTTCGTTAACTTCGCCATATCACCGGATGGTACAACCCTGGTCGCGACCGGACAGGTAAGCGGGGACGTTCTGATATTTGATATTAGTACTCCGGAATCTCCCCGGTTGACCGATACGATCGAGGTCAACGCCCAGCCCTGGCACCCGATATTTTCACCGGATGGACGCTATCTCTATTTCGGGAATAAAGGTGCCAATACCGTCACCGTTATTGATATGCAGAACCGGTCCGTCGATGCGGTCATCGAAGGAGACGGCCTGGCTCAGCCCCACGGAGCGGCGTTATCAGCAGACGGCAGGTATCTTTACATCTCCAACAACAACCGCGCCGGAGGCCATCAACACGATATGGACATGACAGAGATGGACAGCTCCATGCCCGGCACCGTCACCGTCATCAATACCGAAACGAGGGCAATTGAGAAAGTGATTGAGGTTGGTGTGTACGCGACCGGGATTGGAACGAATGTCAGGCGGGACAGGTGATATGCCCAACCACGCACGAATCAATTCCAGGTCAATCTATCTTGTCATTCTCCTCTCATTAATACTATCCGGCTGCACGGCAACGCAGCCAGTTGTTGAGAGGGATTCCGTGGACGATTCGTTCACACGACAGATCAATCCATTCCCGGTTTATGACCAAAACGGTACGCTCATTGACTTCCCATTTCTCGGTGGGTTCAATGCCCCGAGGCCTCAGTTTGTTGATATTGATTCGGATGGGGATCCCGACCTTTTTGTCCAGGAGAATTCGAACGAGTTGATGTTTTTTGAAAACCTGGGTGCATCAGCCGGATTCCAATTGGTCTGGCGGACCGATAAATTTCACGGCCTGGATGTCGGAGAGTGGTTTCGTTTTGCCGATATGGACCAGGACGGTGACCTGGATCTGCTTGCTGAACAACCGTACAGTTACATTCGCTATTACAAGAATGAAGGCACCCCTGAAGTCCCGTCGTTCACCCTTGCAGCCGATTCCCTGAGAGATGTGAACGGCACACCTATATTCTCTGATCGCCAAAACATTCCAAATGTAACAGATATAGACTGTGACGACGTACCAGACCTCTTTATCGGCAGGCTGGATGGTACGGTTACCCGTTACGAATCCACTGGCCTGAATGAGCACGATATCCCTCAGTTTCAGCTTATCACCGAACGTTTCGAGGATATCGAAATCGTACAGCAGTTTGGTTCCCTGCACGGAGCCAATACAATGGACTTTATGGATATCGACGATGACGGTGACCAGGATCTTTTTTGGGGCGACTTTTTCGAACCCGGCCTGCTGCTTCTCGAGAACGAAGGATCATGTACCAATCCATCTTTCCGGTCGGAACCGAAGCCCTTCCCGCCGTTGGATCCCGTCCTGACCAGCGGATATAATGCCCCCACCCTGACCGATTGGGGCCGGGACGGTGATCTCGATCTGTTTTTAGGTGTTTTAGGCGGAGCATATAATGCCAACCAGACGCTTGGAGAGAACTTCTTCTTTTACGAGCAGGTGGACGGTTCCTTCACCCAAATCACCCGGCAGTTTCTCAAGATGATCGATATCGGTGATGAAAGCATCCTGACGATAGGTGATCTTGACGGTGATGGGGATCTCGACCTGCTGTTGGCCAACAAAATTGATCCGGTGAACGACAATACCAGCGTCGTCTACCGGTATGAAAACCGTGGAACTCCTGCCAGCCCGGAATTTCATCTGACGGGGACACTGGATCTGCCGAATGCCTATCACTACGCACCCGAACTTGCAGATGTAAACGGGGACGGGCTGGATGATCTGCTATTAGGCTCCTGGCAAGGCGGGGTTGCCTACTACATCAATACCGGAGATGGGTTTGATCTTGCAGCAGAAACCATCGCTGAACTGGAGCGTGGAAGCAATGCCGTCCCGGAGCTCGCTGATCTGGATGGAGACGGTGACCTGGACCTGTTACTTGGCACTTCGGGGGGTGGTGTTCACTTCTTCAGGAACAGAGGCACAGCCAGCTCTCCGGAATTCACATATGAACCGGATGCCTTTCCCGGTGTCGAGGTTCAGCATCGAAGCGCCCCCGCGCTCCATGACATTGACAGTGATGGTGACCTCGACCTCTTCCTCGGGAGCCGGGTTGAGGGAGTTCTCTTCTATCGGAATGTCGGGACATCCACCGAGCCGGAATTTAGAATGGAGCCTCTCCCCTTTTCTGTTGATTTGGTACAGTTGGCGACCCCTCACTTTGCCGATCTGGACGGAGATGGAGTTGTAGAGTTTTTATCCGGCGGCCGGGGTGGTGGGATTTTCTATTACAGACAAGCTTCAGAAACAAATGACAGTGAGAAATAGCCGTTGTAATTTTGTATCATATCTGTCCAATGCTGTATGCAACTGCATACTTTGAATTAAACCGGACTAATACGAATGGATACTATGAATAGAGAACAGACTGAAACACTCAACAAACCGGCAACGGATTACAACCATGCGGCGTTCACCGGACTTCTCCTGTCGGCCATCCTTCTGCTGTCAGGCTGTGGACTAACGGGCAATGAAGGAGATGAAAGCCCGGAGGCATCGGACAAGTTTTTCGGTAATGTCTGGTCCTCACCACAAATTGAACATTTCACGCAGTACTGGAATCAGGTTACTCCTGAAAACGCAGGGAAATGGGGGCCGCTCGAGCCTGCCCGGGGGGAGTATAACTGGTCAAACCTTGACGCGGCCTATGCGCTTGCAAAGGACAACGGATTCCCATTCCGCTTTCACGTTTTGGTCTGGGGAAACCAGCAGCCACGCTGGATTTCCGAATTACCGCAAGAGGAGCAGCTTCAGGCTATCCATGACCGCATGGCCGCGATCTCCGGCCGCTATCCGGATATGGAGTATGTAGAGGTAGTCAATGAACCGCTGCACGATCCTCCATTGAAACAGGATGAGGATGACCATACCGCCGGTGATTATTACGAGGCGCTTGGCGGTGCCGGCGAAACGGGCTGGGACTGGGTAATCAATTCCTTCGAGATGGCCCGAACCTACTTTCCAGACGCTCAACTGGTCCTCAATGATTACAGCATTGTCAATACAGAACAATCTACAACCGACTACCTGGAGATCATTGCACTGCTCCAGGAGCAGGACCTGATTGATGTAATCGGCATTCAGGGCCATGCATTCTCCAACCGTGCCGATACCGCCATAACCCGTATGAATCTGGACCGACTTGCAGCCACCGGGCTGCCGATACAGGTAACCGAATTTGAGATAGACGGCCCTGACGATGAAGAGCAGCTGGCCGAATACCGGCGGATCTTTCCGACATTCTGGGATCACCCGGCCGTTATCGGGATAACCTTCTGGGGCTGGCGGCCCGGCATGTGGCGGACACAGCAGGGGGCTTATCTGGTGAATCAGGAAGGTGAACACCGTCCCGCTTTTGACTGGCTGCTTGACTATGTGGAGAACAATCCATAATCGTTTTTTCCTCTATAAAACATCACGTCAAAACAGATCAACGGAATACAGGAACACTATTTCAGAACAATCAGTTACAGATCTTTCCGATACGTTTTCCCGTCGATGCCTTTGGCGGTCATGCGGTAGATATAGACCCCCCTGGCCAGGCTGTTCACGCTATGGAACACAAGGGCAGGTGTTTCAATAAACCAACCTGCCCATCGTGTCTAACTTACATGTCCTTCGTAGTTACCCTTCAAAGCGAATACTGAAGGCCAAATGTCAGGATCCAGTCGGTTTCCATTTGAGGACCGTCAAGATTCTGATAAAACGGCAGTGTTAGTTCTGCTGCAAAACGAAGGTCTTCCAGGGACCCGGCGGGGATCAGAAAGTTAGTTCCCAGACCTATATCGATCCGGGTTCCGGACTTGAGATCAGGATCGGCCGTGTGAATCATGTTCGGGTTGAGTCTGTCGTCAGCACCGTCGATTTTGCCCCAGCTGTTCAGTTCAAGCCTCAACATTGGTGCAAACCAGTCAGATGCCCTAAATCCCAGCCATCCGTTTAGCAGAACCCGGTTGCCGAGGGTGTATCCGTTATCATTTTCACCAAGACGAATGGTTCCCTTGATCTGGTTTCCCCAAGACAGGTTCCCTTTTTGTCCCAGATATGTGATACCCGGCAAGAGATCGAATGTACCTGAACCGATCTGCATTGGATATGGAAGGATCGTTTCATCTGGAGAACTGGCCGGTGTTACATCCATCTGTTCAATGGATCCGGTCGGTATCCGAACTCCAAGGTGGGCATGCATTCGCTGATTGCCGAACTCGCCAAGGGTAATCAGCCCGGTCAGCGATACATCACCGATACCTGAAGACTCCGTAGTGAACTCACCTCCCATACGTGTCAGGTGATCCATTTCACTCTGAATGTACGAGGCCATTGCCATCAGTGTCAGTTGATCGGATACAGCGTACATAGCTCCCAGCATATGCATCTGCATAGGCATCTTTGTCGGGGTTACCATATAGTCCTGAAGAACTTCGTCATTCGTCAATGTTTTGGTTCCATCCCGGTTTCCGTCCATGTTCATGAACATATACCGGTATGAAAGCATAACCTCACCCTGTCCATGTGTATGGTCACCCATAACTCCAATCGGAGCGTGACCATCTGGCCTGCCCGAACTCCATTGGGCAAAAGAGGGCATAGAAGTCGTAAGTAAAAATAATCCTAAAATAATAGTCGTTCGTATCATCTGTTTTTCCTGAATTTAATTAAATACCATGTCATATGGCGTTGACATACGTCTTCTGTACGAAGTCTTGCCGTTCAACGCCGTATATAGATTGTATTTCACTCCCAGCCGCCGATGGAATGATGGTTATGATAGAAGAAGCTGGCAAGTGGTGTTGTCGTCGATATACTACGTCCAGGAGAGAGGCGGCGGAGTGGGAGGTTCTCCGATAAATTGCGTCTTGTGCAAGAGATTGTGAGATGAAGCCAAATCGGTCTTGAAAACCTCTGTCAGATCAAGGGTATTAGTATGGACGAACAAGAAGTTAAACAGGGTTCGGATCTCCATGTTTGCAGAAGTGTTGTGCTCCCCGTGATCATGGCCGGACGCATGGTGATCCATCATGACCGAGAGCTGACAGCTTCCGTTACAGTCGCTGCCCGGGACGTGCCTGTTTACACAGAGTTCTTGAACGATATAGTCATAGTTCGAGAAGTACCAAAGGTATGGAAAGGCGAACCTGACAGGAAGTGACAGGATGGAGATGATAAGAGATATCGAGACGAATTTGTTAGCCATCTGAAATAGAGTTTAACACTATTCAGATCAAAAAGTAAGTAATAAAACCGTGCCGCATACGACACCTTCTATACCCCTTTTGAGCTTCATACATGAGTGCAAGAGTGTTGCAGGCCAGGTGTTTTTCCATCATGATTGGTTGTTGCCAGTGGTTCGTATCGGTCTACTTAATATTGAGTAAAGGCCATAGATACGAAATTCAAAACATCAGGCAGCGACTCCCTCCAGTACGTCCAGTTGTGAGCACCGTCGCGTATCCGGAATTCATGGGGTATGTCCCTCTTGCGCATGGCAATGTGGACCAGGGAGTTCCCCTCATACAGGAAATCGTCATCCCCGCAGTCTATATACCAACGGACGGAAGAGATTTCGTCTGCCGGCCGGTTATTGACCAGGGCCAATGCACTGTGATGATTAAAATACTCATCGATCTGTTCGGATGTAACATTGGTGGTATTTTCCATATACCCTTCCCTGGAAATCGGCCCGGTACTTGCACTCAGGGGAGCAGCCGATGAGAACATCTCGGGGTGTTTCAATGCGTACATAAACGTTCCCCCTCCACCCATCGAGAGGCCGGAAACGGCACGATACCGTTTTTCGGCTTTAATACGATAGGTGCTCTCAACATGGGGAATGAATTCTTCGAAAAAGAAATCTTCATAGCGCCACTCTCCAGTAATGTTATTAAAGTACCCGCGGCGGCCGGTATCGGCATCCGGCATAACAATGATCATGGATGTTGCGGTTCCTTCTAGGATGGCCTTGTCGGCGATCCGTCTGACTTCACCAAACTGAACCCAACCCGTCTGGTCGTCCCCGGCGCCATGAAGCAGGTAGAGTACCGGATAACTGCGTTCCGATGAATCATAGTCGGGAGGCAGAAAAATGGCATATTTTCGTTCACCATTGAGGATTTCACTATCCATTGTCTGGTTGTCATAGACGGTTCCCATCTGTGAAATGGCCAAAGAAGGGAAAAGAGCAAGAGCAAAGAGAGGGAGAAGAAGCCGAATTTTCATGATTTATAATTTTTTTTGATACAGATTATGGCGAAAACAGAATTAGATTCCGGTCAATTTATAAAAGTAAAGCCATCTTGCCACGTTATTTTTCCTTGAAAGGCTTTGCAAAATCGCTTCGCGTTCAAAAAATGAGCGTTTTTTTGCCCAACCTCACCCACTCGAACAGAATAGCAGCCGGTTTTGTGGCAGTGTTGTACCCGTTCCTGGAACCATACGCCTGATCGCCAGATTTCCGGGAGATGATTTATTTTGGTTGATAGCAGAATTTAAAGGAGTTCAGTTAAGTGACGCCCTCTACTTGAACAATGCCAGCTTCAAATCCTTCCGGAAGGTCTCTCCGTCGCTGCCTTTGGCGGTCATACGGTAGATATAGACCCCGCTGGCCAGGCCGTTTACGTCCCAGGTGTGTTCATAGATTCCCGGAGCATGGTTCGGCTCCCGGATCAGGGTGTGAACAGGACGGCCCAGGATGTCATAGACAGTGATCGTTACATCTGCCTGCCTCAATACATGGTATTCGACCGTAGTAGACGTCCGGAACGGATTCGGGTAGTTTTGCAACAGGTTATACTCGGTCACGGAGAGGTGAAGCAGTACCCGGTCCACAATCGCCTGAATTTTTTCAGGTGAATCGGTATCCTCTTCATCCGCATCGGCGATCGCGCTGTTGACCCTTTCGAGATTCTCTTCGGTCACCCCGGTGATGCCGGCGGTTTCGTAGTCATCCCGTGTAGGAACCTCGCTTGCTCCATCCTGTTCTGCATACGTGCGAATGGTACCTAACGCCTCTTCAACCTCCAGAAGGGCCAGCACTTCATCCACGATCTGCTGAATCATTTCGGCAGTAGCAGCCTCCTCTTCATCTGCCTCCACAACGGCGCTGTTCACCCTGTTGATATTCACTGCTGTCACTCCCGTAACTCCGATTCTCACATAATCACCAAGGTCCGGGACTTCACCCGTTCCGTCAGACGCTGCCCAGGAGCGAATCCGGTCAAGCGCTGCTTCTACTTCAAGTTCAGCCAACACCTCATCCACGATCATCTGAATCGTTTCAGTGGAACCGGCCTCCTCTTCATCTGCCTCCGCAACGGCGTTGTTCACCCTGCCGAGGTTCTCTTCGGTAACCCCCGTGACCTCAACGGTTTCGTAGTCCGTAACAGCAGGTGCATCACCCGTTCCGCCACCCGCCGCCCAGGAGCGGATACGGCTGATTGCAGATTCAAACGCCAGTTCGGCAAGCATCTGATCAACAATCACCCGTATTTTTGGAACAGTATCCACTTCTTCAGCTTCCGAAGCAGATATTATGGCCAGAATATCATCCAGAGACTCTGTCGTTACCCCCAATATACCGAGGCCGGAAAAATCCGATGTCGATGGAGCAGCAGAGGTTCCGTTACTGGATGCATAAGTAATAATCCTGTCCAGGGCAGATACTGACGTTGTCCGGTTGGGTTTAACCTGAACTCCCAATGCCAGCATCCGCTCTTCACCGGATTGCCCGACACCCTGGATCCGTAGCGTATGCGACCGGACTTCAATGTCTTTTGGAATCGGAATCTCTCCGATGAAATTTCCATTCTCATCCACATCGACAAACCCGAGGAGCCGTGGTGTAGAAAAGAGCCAGACTGCAACGCTACTGCCAGGAGAAAATCCGCCGCCACCCGTTTTCAGGGTGCCGCCGGGTTCAAAATTAAAGACAGGCTCATCATTCTCTGTGGAAATAGACTCCTGTTCGCCATTCTCCCCCACTGAGGAGAATGACATCTGAAACCCCTCTCCACCCAGTTCCAGGGTGCCAGAGTCCGTCAGCCCCTTGGTTACAGGAACTTCGACTCCACCCACGATCGTAACAGCGCCCCCAGGCGGAAGTGGCGAAGGCGGCTCTTCATCTTCTTCAAAAATGGGTGCAACCGGCACAGCACTGACCAACTCACTGGCCGGCCCGGTTCCTATACTGTTCACCGCAGACACACGAAACCTGTGACGAATATTATTCACCAGATCGGTTACAGTAACGGACGTTTCAGAAGACGATTCTCCTTGAAACACAGTCCAGTTGTTTCCGTTTGGCCCAGCTGAGTACTCTACAATATACCCGGTAATGGGCTCGCCACCATTGTCAGCGGGCTCATCCCAGGAGAGGTTCACCTGGCGGTTTCCAGGTTCGGCAAGAAGATTCAATGGGGCTGACGGTACCGAGACGTCCGGTTCCAGGAGAAATTCATCTGACAGTTCGGTGACTGATCCGGCAACAGTAAATGCCAGCCGGTAGCTGCCCGCCGTATTGATCAGGATGTCACTGAACTGGACCGTACCATCACTTATTGTCGTCTTTGTCAACGTACCTCCATCAAGCGATTGGTCATTATCCAGGGTCACGGTTACCTTGGCCTTTGACACCGGATTTCCCAGTTTATCCTGTACCATAACTGTTGGTGGCCCGCCGATCACATTGCCTGCTACCCCATCGGCTGGTTGGTTCGAAACCGTCAGACTGGAAGCCTTTCCGGCCACCACGTTAAATGGTTTGGAAGAAACCGGATTGTCCACCCCATCTACCTCGAACACCAGTGTATAACTGCCCATGGTGTTTATTACCAGATCACTGAATTGAGCTGTTCCGTCATCATCGGTCGGAATCGTGAGGGTCCCGCCGTCAAATTCGGCACCATCCTCCAGGCTGACAGTAACGTTGATCTCGGTAACTGGATCATCCAGAGAGTTCGTAACCAATATGGAGGGCGGGCCTTTGATTGGCTGCCCTGCAGTCGTACTGGAAGGTTGTATCGCGATCTGGAAGGCATCGGCGTCCAGGGAGGTAGAAAGGACTGTGAGATCTTCGTCTATGAACCAGGGAGTAAAAGAAACCCCGAAACCTGCCTGTGTAGCATCGGCACCCGGGCCTTTCGGATCGCCCCACCAGTTGCGTGATGCGTCAACATCCGGTGAATTATGGAGAAACACACCCCAGGCTGTATCACTGAACCGATTGTTCTCAACCGTAGCATCGTCTGACGAGCTATTTGATCCAAAAATAAGTGCGATATCACCGCGAAAGGAACCGGCTGGAGTTTCGGACGAATTGTTTACGGTTTCATCACCCTCCTCATCCACCACCTTGGTTGCTTGTAGATTACTTATGGTGTTGTTGGTAACTGTAACATCCGGTGTATTCGATTCCAGCCCGATTCCGTGAGCCCAAAAGCCGGTTAGGCCGGAAATGGTATTGTTATCTATGAGAAGCGTTTCTGTCATGCCGGAAGAAGAAACCCCGAAATTTACCTGGATTCCATACGCGCCACGGCCACCGTCAGCATAAACCGCATCAGATTTCGCCGTCACGTTCCGGATGGTATTGTCTGTGATTGTAACGTTGGAAAGAGTTGGGACGGCCTGGCTGTCTCCGATAAAGATCCCCTTATTGCTGCTGCCACCCTGGTCGTGGCCGATGTCAGAGATGGTATTCCCAGTAATGGTGATATCCCCGAAAGGTTCTGTTCCGTCGTCATCAAGTACATATATGCCCTGGGCGCTGAAATTCCAGGACACATCCGTACCGATGTCACGGATCGTGTTGTTTGAAATTTCAATGCCGCCGACGCCATAGGCTACGATGCCATACCCGCCGGACGGGTTGGTGATGTCAAGACCGGTCACGGTTATGTCCGGAGCGAACAGATTGAATTGGCCTTCAATAGCTGCCCCCGCATCGGAGGTTAAGGTAAGACCGGCCGTATTCACATTAACGTTCTCAGAATAGTCATCCGGACCGATGAGGATCGTATCCTCCGGATCAGCCACATCTACTGCATCCTGAATGTTCTGGAATGGACACCCCAATGCACAGACCGTATAAGGGATTGGATCTGCAAACTCAGAACAATCCGTGTCTATACACCACTCTCCAACGTCGACTTTACCTGTTACCTGTTCGCCAGAAGGCCCACTTGAGATGCCCCACCAGTTACTTTTGGCGTCAATCAATAGGCTCGAGTTGTTGACAAGAGCACCGTCAAGATTTCCTTTTAAGTTGTTGTTACGTACCTCAATTCCATCCTCAACCACAGTGCCGCTTTCGATACGCAAACCGATACGCGAGTCAATGAATTCATTCTCTTTAATGTGAATGGAACCGCTATAGGTACCCGCTTTAATACGTAATGCCGCTGAACCATCCGGCAGAGCTGTATTACTGATTTTGTTTCCCGAAATTGTGACGTCACCGCTTCCGTCGTTGCCGGCACCCAGATTGATTCCGTGTTCGGGTACATTGGTGATTGTGTTGTCCGAAATCGTCACTCCGACTGCCCCGCCCACAATGATTCCGGCATACGTAGTGCCATTGATGATGTTTCCACTGAGAGTCAACCCGCTGCTTGGAGTACCCGCCTGACATCGTGACTGGATCTTGATGCCGGTGCGATCCTCTCCAGGTTCGTCTACATTCTCAATCCGGTTGTTGCTGATTGTCAGTCCGTCATACGTTGCAAAACAGTCTTTAAATACCGGCCTTCCGGACAAATCATGAAACCAGTTATTGCGAATCGAAATGTTTTCGAAAACATTGAACAGAGATCCCCCAACCGTACCGCCATCTTCTCGTGGAGGCAAGAGGATAACGCCGTGTTCGTATGCAAGAGCACCTGGCGTATCGGTAAACTCAAACCCGTCAATAGTGACATCCGAGGCACTTCCGATCAGACGGATCGATCCGTTTCCGGAAAGAACCGTCTCCACTCCACGTACACCGGTGTTTGGATTTATTCCTGCATTTGCACCGAGCAAGGAGAGGCTTTTCCCAATGGTCAGGGCTTCATCATATATACCCGCCATAACCCGGACTGTTTGGCCCGGGTCGGCTGCATCGATACCGTCCTGAATGTTGGAGAGAATTTCGGATATGGCAATTGTCCCATCCGGCTGCCGGATCGTGACGGATCGATCGAATTCATTCTCCGCCAGGATAGTAGAAATGGAACTTACAAGGCCATCCGGTAATTCGACTTGCTTGCCGTTGTTGCCAAATTCGTTGGACAATATGGAGAGTGTCCCCGCATTACTTACGGCTATCACGCCAATGGATTTTTGGGTGATTTCATTGTCCTCAATTGTGACAGCCCCTCCTTCCACACGGACTCCATAATCATCGGTATGGCCGGATTCCGTATAAATCGAGTTATCGGTGACCATCGTGTGCCCCCCTGAGGTGTCACTGTGACCGATCCGGATTGTACGTCGTGTACCGATAAATTCGTTATTGCGAATCACAATGGTTTCATCGCCACTCGCAGCCTCGGGGTCCGCCCGTACTCCTTCCCTGTCAATATTCGAAAATATATTATCCTCAATGATCATATTGTCGAATACCGTATTGCTATTGGGACCGCCACGTCCTGCCCAGATACCTCGTGTGGCACCATTAATCACATTACCACGTACAGTAACGTCAGAAAGGGAGTTGGAACGCTGAAAATGGTGTAGTGTGATGGCGGCGATCTCTTCCGGCGTGGCACTCCCGTATCGGGCGGCATCGAGAAGATTATTGTTTTCAATCAGTAGGCCGTCAACATTATCCAGTACGATGGCCGCACCACGATAATCCTCCGTTGTAGCACCCGTATTATCAAAGGTGTTGTCAATAATCGTAATATCGGCAATGGAAATCATTGAGTACATCCCAATTCCATGTCCACTGGAAGCACTGCCGGACGTAGGAATTGGAATATTCCTGAAGGTCAACCCTTCAATTCGAACATGTTGAATGGCACCATCTGTGGAGGGTGAAAATTCCAGCAATGTGGTTCCGCGGGGCTGCGAACTCCCATCAATAACGGGATCTGCGTCATCGGCCGCTTTAATCGTAAGGCCGTTGGCTTCAGTGATGACAACAGGGTCCGGATAGGTTCCGGAGTTAACCAGGATAACAGAGTTGTCAGCGGCAGCATCCACCGCGTCCTGAATGGTCGTATAATCAGCACCAGACGCACCTACGGTAATGGTGTTTTGTGCGGAGACATCAACCGAATAAGCAAACAGGATCCAGAGCAGAATCCCTGATATTGTGATACCACGAACCAATTATCCCTCCTATATAATCCAATTGGATCAAATACGCTGACGTAGACAAGTATCCTCTCTGTTGAATATAGCAAGTGGCGTAGTATTATCAATGTCAGACAAGTTAGAATTTTCTAATCATATATTATATAATCCAATTAGATTTAATCTATGTTAAAGTTGACGTACACAATATTGACATGGTTTTTTCTTGATGGTAACTGTATGCTATAGTTATCAAACGGGGTGCCTGGCAGAAAAGCTATCGGCAAGGATGGTGGCAATTTCAACCAAGGTTGCGCATATTCCATCAAACAATTTCACATCTATAGTCCCTATGAAACCGACAATCATCCTCAACTCTCTCCTCCTGTCATTTTGCCTGTTTCAGGCTACCTCCTCCCTTGCTCAGGGTTCACTGGAAGAACTCGCTCCGGAAGAGTATTTCGATTTCTGGCTGGGTAGCTGGGAGCTGACATGGGAGGATTCGGATGGTACCCTGGCCAGGGGAACCAACCAAATCGAACGCATCCTGAACCAGCGAGTGATCAGGGAGCAGTTCAATGCCGTTTCAGGAGCATATGAGGGGTATACCGGGGAGAGCTATTCCGTATATCAGGCTGCGTCCGGAACCTGGAAACAGACCTGGGTAGATAACAGCGGCGGGTACCTCGATTTTACGGGAGAGTTTGACGGAGACAGGCGCATGTTTACACGTACTGCACTGAACCCTGAGGGAGAACAGAGTCACCAGCGAATGGTCTTTTACGATATCACGGACGACTCTTTTACCTGGGACTGGGAGCTGTCTGTTGATGACGGGGAAACATGGGAGCTCCGGTGGCGCATCCAGTATGAACGGTCGGACAATGGTGAAGATAGTCCGGACAGCGGGTCATAAACCCGATCCTTCAAGGCCCATGCCGTGTAGCTATCTCCCCTTCTTCACAAAGAATGCCACAATTGCCGTAGTCAGAATCCCCATCACCGGCACCCCGATCAAACCCTGGATGATGTAGCTCCGCAGGTTAAAATAACTTTCTGCTGCCTCCCTGGTCAATTCGCCTTGCTCTACCGCATATTCGATTACATTGACAAAGTAATCCGGGGTGATGACCGTGGATGTAATGAACTGGGTAACAGGACTCAGAACCGTCACAATCAACGTAATGATCAGGCCGGAAATGAAACCCTGCTTATACGTCATCACTCCACCGTAGTGATTCTCACGTTTGTCACGAAGCGCAATGACATAGATTGCAATTGCCGGTATGGCAAACAGCATGGTGTAGGTTGCATGCTTGTCGATCTGTGTGTCGTGAAGGCCCGTTAGCATTTCCAGGGTCATCCACGTAAGGGTTGCCACAACAAAAATAAGCGCCCACTTTATCTCGATCTTATAGGTTGTCAACATGATATATCTCGCTTTTATGTCATGGAGTGTAATCCGAACATATTACCCTCTGTATCCTGACAGATGGAGCAATGTCCGTAGTCACCGATGGAAAACTTCTCTTTCAAGATACGGCCACCGGCCTTTTCCACTCGGCCCTGTTCGACCTGGCAATCGTCACAGGTAAAATAGACGATGGTACTGTTGCCACCGCTCTCCATTCCACTTGCTTTGACTAGTGCACCGCTTGCGTTGGGTACCGTCTCTACGAAGGGAAATGTGACCATCTGAAAGGTGTTATCCTCTCCCATTTCGTCCGGGATCGGAAGATTCTCCAGTTGTATATCCAGGATTGCTTCATAAAAAGATGTCGCTCTCTCTATATCCTGGACATAGATTTCAAACCAGTTTACGGGATTTTTCATCGTTGGTATCTTTAGATTATAGTTGCATAAATATCAATCTGAAAATTGGAGAATATTGAAAACGGACGACTTCTCCTACTGCAAGAGATGAATCTTCTATATTATCCAGTCCCATGCGGATTTTCTGAAACGAAGTATCCCTTATTCGCGGAATAGATACCATAATACTGGAAATCGGAAGAATCGGGTGTTTACACGTTCCCGTGAAGAACAGATCAATAGTTGTAACCAGCCTTCCTGGTGTAACATAGAAAAATGGGGCGAATCAGTTCCGATACAGAGTTCATCCCCTATGAAAAACATCCGTAAAATGAGACGATCCATCCTATTTGTTTGCTTCCTGCTTTCTGCTCTTGTACTGACAAGTTGTTCCGATAATACGACCGGTTTTCACTCAGAAGCAATCTTTGCAGAAGTGACAGACAACGGGATTCAAGTGTTCAATAATGCTGATGTGCCAGTTTATTACTTTGCAGTCGAAGAAGGCACGTTAGCCCTTCTTAGTTGGGCACCTGTATCCAGCGAAGAGAATAAAATTGACGCCGAAAGCAATAAAACCATTCCCTTTACTGATATTATCGGCTCTGAAAACGGAAACCGGATCATACTCTACTATTGGCAAAAGATCGAACCCTCGATGGACGACATCCACGATCTGGTTATTGATACGGACAACTAGGAGCCTGTCGGACTTACGCCGAATCAGTCCCTTTTTTCGAGGTTTTTCGTTCCATAGCACCACTATGCGTCTCAAAACCTCGAAAAAATGACCTCGATTCTGCACTCGCCTCGTTACGATCCCGTAAGTCCGACAGGCTCCTAGTATTCTACTTTTCTTTTTTAATCGTTTTTCTAAATACTTGTATGTAAAATAGGCACATTGATAAATAAAATACGACCATCATCGATAGGAAAAACAAACGGAAGGGTTCGTAAAAAAAATGGACGCAGATTATTCCCAATAAAATTACCAGGTGCAATATGATACTCCATATCAACTGTTTATATGTAAATTCAATCATAAGTATCTTGATTAAATAAGACATGGCTCTAATATTTTGTACCCGTAATGGTCGGACAAGCTATCAGAGGTCCGCAGAAGCGAATCTTTTTTTAATTTTCTTCCATGTTATTAAAGCGAACGTGCACAGATTCACAATCAAAACAGGAAGTAGAATTGTATCAACAAGGGTTCTGATTCCTATACTCTCAACATTGATCAAATAGATACCCCAAATGCACCATGCTATGGTGAAAATCTGAGTGATATATAAGTTGTCTGATTTCATCATATTATCCACCACCTTTTAATTCGTGATATAACGTTTACCGTTCAGAAGCATATAATATCAACAGCATCCTACTCACCGATATACGTTTCTGATTTAGTTTCAAAGTTGGTAGTCCAACAGCCGAAGCAGTAGGCCGCTATTCGACTACATTAGACCAAATGATTCAGTACCATTCTACGACTGCATATGGATTTTACGACACACTGTTTGAAACACGATTAAAATATAATCTCTGCTATTGTATAAGCCGCATAATAGAGCAGAACTGTTATGAAACTGAACCCCAGAGAAAACAGTGTATGCTCCCAAAATGATTTTTGAGGCCTGCCTCTCTTTGATACAGACCAGCCAAATGCAATAACAGACAGGATACCAAACACACCGGTAGTGGTAAGCGAATAGATCTTGAATTCAACCAACACAACTGACTGGTCAACGATAAAGAGTATCCACATCATTGAAAAAAACACTACGCTTAGCCAGAAAATGACTTGCTCAGATTTTATAGAGTCGTTTGACAGTATCTCGTTCATAACTTCGACCTCCTTTATAGATATTCATTCGTATTAAAGGTTTACTGAATATGAATATCTCATATTCAGTAAACCTAATTCATGGTTTTATTTCCGGATTAACTTAAGAGATAGCATGTGCCACCAGCCAAAGCACCACCGATGACTCCTACTGCTAAACCTTTAAGGCCAAGACGCCATCCAAATTTAGCACCGTTTGCTATACCACCACCTACTGCAGCAGCCCAACCGGTACCTACGGCACCACCTGTAATAGCTGCGCAAACATCCCCACCTTCCACCTGTTCCATTTGTTCTAGATTCAATGTTTTCATATCAATCCTCTTGATTAAATTGACGTTTGAAGTTCATCCATCAAATGATTTGACGAATATTCACTACTAATAAAGTAAAGTAAATTCATACTCGCAATTTCAAATACCGAACGAATTGTGTTAATTGTGAACATTTCTTTAAGTAGACCGACTGATATAAGGTGGAGCCTTAATTATGCAGATTCGACCCACACATACTGAAAACGATTATCAAAAAGCATTAGATCGCAACGATCGCTTTCACTTCGCCAAATTAAAATTTTGTATAAAAAACTAGGCATCCCGGATGAAGTTTTAATTCAGGAACCAGAACCTGGATGATCACGCGGTTGGCTTTATTTCCGGATAAATTATGCCTCCACCGCCAAATCCCTGAACGCACCGGCATACCGGTTCTCTCTCGCGATCAACTCTTCATGCGATCCGGAATCCTGAATCGTGCCATCCCTTAGCAGGTAGATCTTGTCGGTCTGCCTGGCAAGAGTGATCCGGTGAGTCACCAGTAGAAGCCCGATCCGGTTTCTGACTGCAATTTGCTTAAGGATCTCAAGCGCCCTCTTTTCTGTGTCAAAATCCATAGCAGACGTGGACTCATCCAGCACCAGGAAACAGGGCTTTTTGTAGAGAGCTCGTGCGATGGCGACCAGCTGTTTCTGTCCACCGGAAAGATTCC
>JBBDRW010000130.1:0-25643 GCA_040905265.1 Balneolaceae bacterium
AATTTTGAACCGGTGCGTATACTCCCGAATCTTTTCCTGGTACTCTCTCTTCAGCTGAACAGGCATCACTTCAACTTCAGAACCGGTCTCCATATCCTCAAAAATATAGGTCCCGTCCGGAAAATCGAGTTCCCGTTCGCTCCTGTTTTCCAGCACATTCAGCAACAGTACTTCATGCTTTTGGTATCGGAGATGTTTCAGGGCAGAGATTAACGCGTCGTGGCCCGAAACGTTCTCGAAGAGATCACTTAACACAACGATCAGACTCCGGTTTTTCAGCCTCTCTGCCAGCCGGTGGAGTGCATCTGCGGACGCCGACTGGCGCGGCTTCTTTTCACTCTCCCTCTCCTCCTTCAGCAGCTTCTCCATCTCACTGAAAAGCAGCCGCAGATGGGAATAGGAAGATTTGGCCGGAAACCGTTGGATGATCTCCTTGTCAAACGTCATCAGGCCGCACGCATCCCGCTGCCGGTGCATCATATACATCAGGGCGGCGGCGTAATGGATCGCATACCGCAGCTTGCTCCACTCTGCAAAGTAGCGAAAATACATGGAACTGCTCACATCGAGTACAATATGAGCCCTCAGATTTGTCTCCTCTTCATACTGTTTGACATAGAACCGGTCTCTCTTGCCGTACACCTTCCAGTCAATATGTTTGAAGTCATCCCCGCGATTGTAGGGGCGGTGTTCTGCAAATTCAACACTGAAACCGTGATAGGGACTCCGGTGCAAGCCTGATATAAAACCCTCCACAATGGTCCTCGCCTTCAGCTCAAGAGGAGCGATTTGAGTAAGTATGTCGGGGTTCAGCAGCATCTGGCCAGGGTCTGTTCCGGAACCAGCAGCTTTTTCCGGTCAACACAAAAGAAGCTGACCGCAATGGCGGGAGTCCATGCTGGCGGAAGTTTCAGCTCTGGCGGTCCGGTTACTCGTCTATATCGTCATCTGAAGTGGGGGCCTGCTGTGGAATCGCAGGCTGAGAATCACCTGGCTGGGAGAAGTCGTTCTGTGCCGGCAGCGCACCGCTGTCCTGAATGGTACTGCCCGGTGATCCACCGGCATCGATTGCAAAATTTGCCAGCAGGCTGAGGACCAAAAAAGCGGTTGCCAGAACAGCCGTTGCCGTCGACAGCAGATCTGCTGTCCGCCTCGCACCCATCCCGGAACTGCCCATCATTCCGGCAGCCAGGCCACCGGACAAACCCTGTTTCTGGCCCGGTTGTAAAAGTACAACCACAATTAACAAAAATGAGATCAATACAATGATCGCCATGATAATACCGTACAGCATCGCTTTGGAATCTAGAATAAAATTTCATTGAAAGAGCGCAGGAATGATCCGGCCCTGTTCCCTGTACTGCAAATCCCGGTTTCAAACGTCTACTGACAAGGATTCGGGGGAAGGTTCAAAATATCCAAATATCTGCTCTTAATAAAGTCTTATTATCCGCCGCCGGGACCCTGAAGTCGACAGGCCGTAAAGAGTCAGGAGACCGATTACTTCGGCAGGGGCTGAACCAGTTTCGGATTGTTTGCGGAGAGATCATTCACCTTGTCACTCACTCTGTGAACGGTAAGGTCTGTCAATGAGAAACGGTTAGTCATCTCCTCCAGAAGATTTTCTGCCGAGGTCTCCGGATCAAGCCACTGAAGTGCATGTTCAGCTGTACACTGGAGAGGCATATCCGCAGAGAGTGGTTGAATCAACGCATTTGATTCTGTCTTAAGTAAAGCACAGGTTCTTACATTACGGCCGTCCTCCTGCCCTTCAGAAGCCGAAACTCCTGCCAGTGCCATAACGGGCAGATGCAGCATTCGTACAAAAAAGGGATATTTTGCCCGTTTTCCGGACTGCTTCCAGAGATAATAACCGCTGACCGGGATGACCACCCTCTCCAGCTTGCCCGATTGGATCCCTTCAAGGGCCTCTTCTCCACTGATCTCATGCTGTGTGGAACCAGGATCAAAATCCCCGAATCCCCATCTCGCTCTTGTCAGCTCAATCTCATCGCCACGCCTGCAGATCAACGGGATTCTCTGGCCGGGAGCAAGGTTATAGTGTGCCGTATAGAGAGACTCCTGGTCGGTCGAAATCTGAAAAAAAGCTTCCAGTTCCTCTTTTGTAATGTAGAATGCGATTCTATTACTCATACTTGATACCTCCTTTCATTGTAAGGTAGGAAAATTAAGGATGAAAGATCTTGCAAGAGGTTGCGGTATCACCTACTATCCGGAGGTGATACCGATACCGGGCATGCAGAACAGATCTCTGCATAAAACCATTCGGCACGAAGCCGGGCCTTGCTGCGTTACAAATATCTGGAACAACTCCAGGAACAGAGGAGTCGTTTCACATTTTTTCCTATATTTAAGGAATGAAAATTGTACAACATCCGGCATGAAGATCCGGTTACCGGATTTACGAAAACTGCGGTACTGTTAATTGAAATATTGAAACCAAAAAGGCTAAGAGGTGAATACCATTGTCATTTAGTCAGTTAAGACTCAATTCCGATATACTGAAAGGATTGAAAGAAGCTACGATTGAAAAGCCATCCCCTCTGCAAAAAAAGATTATCAAAGCCGTACAGTCAGGAACTGACCTCCTGATCAAAGCTGCCAGTGAAGATGAACCTGAAACAGGATTCCTGGCACCTGTTCTGAATTCCATTGCAAAACAGGATAAACGGCAGGGGACAAAAGCAATTATCCTGAGTTCACATGCAGCCCGGGTGGTAGAGCTCAACAACTGGATTCTCAAAGTTGGAGCATTTGCAGAGATCGGGAGCATCTCCGTTACTGAACATTCCGATCCGGAACAGGTGAAGAATGACCTCTACAAGGGCCCCTCTGTAATCGTTGCAACCCCCAAAGTGTTTGCAGAACTGATCGAAGAACATCGCATGATCTTCCGTGAAGTGGGCTGCCTGATTCTTGACTCCGTAGACGATATCGACAGCCATGAGTCGATGCTCGTTATCATGAAACGCATTATTGGGAAATGCCAGCGTATTGCGGTCACATCCGGAAGCCAGCATGCAGACGATGAGGGGATCAAGAAACTGCTGGATAGTGCGGAAGAGATAGGTTTTGAAGATGTCAAGAACCAGGAGACTCCGGAGAATGGCCAGGAAGAGCCGGCCATAACAGCCGACCTCACCCAATACTACATAAACGTACCGCCGAGATCCAAAATCTCAACGCTTATGTCTCATCTTGAGGAGACTCCAACAGATCATGTGGTGATCTTCACAGCCTCCAAACGGACAGCAGACCGGCTCTATCGTATCCTGAGGAAAAGTGGCAAAACTGCTGCCAGCCTGCACAGCCGGATGGAAGAGCCTCTGCTGAAGGAACGGTTTGAACGATTTACAAGCGGCTCTGCCGACCATCTGATTGTAGGTGAACTCTCCGCCAGAGATCTCGACCTGAATCATGTAACCCAGGTAATCAACTATGACGTCCCTGAGGTGATCGAGGAGTACAAATACCGGGCAGAGCTGGTCGGTAAAGGGAAAGCCACACGTATTGTCTCACTGGTCTCCCGGCAAGACCAGAGTGACATTCACGAGATTATTGAAAAACTGGGATACGCCCCGGAAGAGATCCCGCTTCCAAAAAGCGTCAGCAAACAGAAAGAGAGCCGAAAGAGTAGCGGGAATGGCCGAGAAGAAGAGAGACAGCCCGCCAGTAAACAGAAGGGCCGCGGAAAACCAAAACCGCAATCGAAACGAAAGAAGAGGCCAGGCAGTGATCACCATATCGAAACCGACAACCCTCCCATGGGGCTCCCGAGACCTAGCTATGACAAACTGAGCGGAGGCCGTTCCGGTAAAAAGGAGAAAAAAACAGGTGGGTTGGCAGGATTTTTCAAGAAGCTCTTCTCCTAGGAGTCTGTCAGACTCCCGGAGCCGGAATGAACACTCTCAGGCGGTCAGCTCCTCTTCCGAGATAGCGAGTTCGCGGATTGCTTCAAATCCTTTCAGTGTCTTTTTGATATGTTCATCTGTATGGGAGGCCGTCGGGATCAGCCGAAGCAGTACAATCCCTTTCGGAACAACCGGATAAGAGACCCCGCTTACAAAGATGCCGTGTTCTTCACGCAGTACCCTCATAATCGTCATACATAGTTCGGTACTTCCTTTGGTAAGGACGGGCGTGACCGGGCTTTCGGAAGGCAGGACCTTGTACCCCAGGTCAATCAGGCCGCTCCGAAGTTTTCGAGTGTTATTCCAGAGAGACTCCCTCCATTGAGGATTCTCCCGAATGAGCCGAATTCGTTCTCTGGCGGAGGCCACGATCGGCAGCGGAAGGGATTTTGCAAAGATCTGACTTCTCAGATTTGCTTTCAGAAATTCAATTACGTTTGGTTCAGTTGCAATAAAGGCGCCGATCAACGCGACCGATTTCGCAAATGTTCCAAAATAGATATCGATACCCTCCTGACACCCAAGCTCTGTCCCGGTTCCGGAGCCATCATGTCCAAGGGTACCCAGTCCGTGAGCATCATCCACGAGAAGCCGGAACGGATATTTATTCTTCAACTCATTAATCTCATTCAATTTTCCCAAGTCCCCCGTCATCCCAAAAACACCCTCTGTCACTACCAGGATGGATGAGTTCTTTTTCAGTTTACGGGTGGCACGGTCGAGCTGCTTCTCCAGGCTTTCCATATCGTTGTGCTTGTATACATACTTCTCAGCCATTGCAAGCTGCTTCCCGTCCACGATGCAAGCATGGCTCAATTCGTCATAAATAAGTATATCGTTACGGTCTACCAGAGCGTGAATAGTGCTCATGATCCCCTGATATCCAAAATTGAGCAGCAGTGCAGAAGGCTTGTGAACAAAATCGGCAAGCTCTTTTTCAAGCGCTTCATGTTCGTCTGAATTCCCGGTCAATAACCGGGCGCCCATCGGAGCACTGAAACCATATTTCCTGGCGGCTTCCTCATCTACCTTCCGGATATGTGGATTATTTCCGATACCAAGATAGTCATTCACACTCCAGACAATGACCTGTTTTCCATTGAATGTCATTTCCGGGCCAATCGGACCCTCCAGTTTTGGAAATGTGTAGTATCCGTACCCATCCGTGGTAAACTCACCGAGAGGGCCAGGCCGACCCTCCAACTTCTTAAATAGATCCATAATTTCTGGCTGCCAAACTGAATATTCCTGTTTGAGACAAGATTGCCCAATGACTCCTTTTTTTATCAGAGAGGGGAAAAACTGCGAAAAAGGTACAGAATTTCCCTATAAAGACAAAGTAAGCGTCCGGAACACAGTACCCGTACCTTCGCCTCCGGCATGTGTTCATACTGCGACCCCTGCTCCCCTGAATATTGTATCTTGGCCAGAAGGATTTCAATGTCAAGCAGATATTTAATTAAGCACTTTATTTTATTTGAGTTGAACGATTCCCTTACTTTTTTCATTTTACATAAGGGAGCCTATGAAAAACTGTTTTTTTGCTCAATATCGCTGCGCGTTCAAAAAATGTGCTTCGTTATCGGGATTTTAAAATCGCTAACGCGTGCAAGAAATGAGCCCTCTGGCCTCGATCTTGACCAAAAATTCTGGTTTTGCAAAGCCTCCATTAGTAGGCTTTACAAATCCGAAACGGGTGGAGTATCCATTCACCTGATACACATCCGGTGACAGGCCGGTTACCTTTTATTCAAGCCAGTTGTAATTATGGAGAAAAAAGAAGAGAAATTTAAAGAGATGATTGAAAATCCGACAAAACATCAGCTAAAGGCATTCTATGATGCAAAGGAGAAGGCATGTCGGGATGCCCTGAAATCTTCGGTATCCAAAAATCCTCACAACTCCGGGTCAGACCTCGCCCATTTCTGGGATTATATCTACAACGAATATTACGAACTGCAGTAGGAGCATTTGCAAATAGTATAGGAGTCTGTTAATAGAAAAGCATTGTACTGTTCGGCCCCCGGGTTACACCTTTTTTGAACCGTATTTCAAACTGAGTCCCCTTCCCCTCACAGAGTTTCAGACCCCCTTTGAGCTGAGCTACCTGACACCTGGTGATTGTAAATCCAAGAGTATCGGAAGACATTACATCGATTCCCTCCGGAAGCCCCTTACCGTTATCGGAAATCAATAGCCGGATCTCCTCATCGTCTCCCGAACTCTCCTCAAGAATAACCTCAATCTTATTATCCCCCTTTTTATCAAAAGCATGTTTGCACGCATTGGCAAGCAGCTCGTTACAGATCAAACCGAATGGAATAGCCTGGTTGATACTCAGTGTCAGCTTCGGTACAGAGGTGTGAAACCGAACTCCTTTGTGATTCGTATGAAAGGTCCGGCTAATCAGCAGGATCAGATCACTCAGGTACCCACCGACATCAATCCGTGCCGTCTCCTCTGATCCACTGTACGCTTCAAAAATCATAGATAGAGATTTGAGCCTCAGTTTGCAGTCATCCATGATGTCCTGCACTGTGTGGTTTTTTGAAAAGTTACTCTGAAGCTCAAACAGGGCGTAGATCAATGCCATGTTGTTCTTTACACGATGGTGAATTTCAGATAGAAGCACATCCTTTTCACGCAGTGATTTCTTTAGCTTTCTCTCGGTTTCCCGGTGTTGATTGATTTCCTCAACCAACAGACTGTTTTTCTTTGCATACATAGAGAACTGCCTTTCATTAAAACGAAAAAAATAATTCAACGTTTATATTATGAACACCAGATCCAGGCCATTCAGACCTGAAAACAGTCGGCTTGACCTCGCTATCAACCGTTTAAGGTGACAGTGACTGTAGAGATAAGGATTGTCGAAAAGGGTATTTGTTACAGTTCAGCCTGTATAATTTACATTCATTAAAATAATCTAATGACAAATATGTGTTTTCAGGCTCCTGTGGCACATTATTGGAAATGAGTGGATTACCCTTGCCGCACTCCCTGAATCATCATTTTCACCCGGTCAATCTCATCCTGATTCACCGTATGGCCCATACCCGGATAGATCATTGTCTCGACTGACCCTCCCAGGCTTTTCAGAACTTCTGAAGTGGCATGAACCCTGTCTAACGGAATATGCATATCAACATCGCTGCAACCCAGGAAAACCGGTGTCCCCTCAAGAGACCCCTCGTACTCCTCCGTTGGCAACTCAGCCCCGATTAACCCACCGCTCAGTCCGACAACTCCCCCGTAACGTACCGGATGCCGGGCTGCAAACTCACAGGCCAAACAGGCACCCTGGGAGAAGCCCAAGAGCAGAATATTCCGTTTCGAAACACCTCTTTTCTCCAGGTTGGCTATCAGATCGGCAATTCTCTGCAATCCCGAGTTCAAACCAGGCTGATTTTGTTCTCTTGGAACCAGAAATGAGTTCGGGTACCAGGTATGGCCCGATGCCTGAGGAGCGACATAATGGACGCCCGGCTCCTGGAATTCTCTAGACAGCGTAAGAATGCTTTCAGCAGAAGCCCCTCTGCCGTGAATGAGGATCATACATACCGCAGCATCCTCCGGCTCCGGTCCGGTAGTGGATACCGGCCCGCCCTGATGAGGCCCTTCAAATGGATCTTCCGAATGCGCGCGAAATAGTGTCATGATTTATTTTTTTGTTTCTCAAGCTCCGGCAGTTTTTCTTCTATCTGTGGACGGTGCTCCTCATACCAGGGTGGAAGTTTCAGGCTGCTGCCCAGTTCATCCAGAGATTCATCAACTGTAAATCCGGGGCCATCCGTTGCGAACTCAAAGAGGACGCCACCCGGCTCCCGAAAGTAGATCGACCGGAAATATTGCCGGTCTCTGACGGGAGAGACATCAAGCCCGAGAGTAATCAGCTTCTCCCGCCATTCAATCTGAGCGTTGTCATCCGGTACCCGGAATGCAACGTGATGAACAGATCCTTTTCCAAACCGCCCCCGTAATTCCGGGTCCACGATCAGGTCTACAACGGCTCCGAGCCGGTTCGCCGGAGCGGAGCGATACCGGGTACGATTTTCATTCACCTCATCCCGTTTCCAGCCGAACTCTTCCAGCAGTTCAGCAGTCCGGCCGATATCCGGCAGAGTGAGTGTAGTACCGAAGAACCCACGAATAGCATGTTGATCCGGCACTCCCGCATACCCTTTTGTAGTAATGTCATCAACCCCCGGATCAGCCGAAAGTTCAAGTTTCATTCCGTCAATATCCCGCAATCTCACTGTCTGATATCCAAACAGGTCGACCGGCCCTTCAAGCTCATGGCCTCGGCTTTCCAGTCGCTCTTTCCAATAATTGATGGATCCTTTCGGGACCGCATAGCTGACAACGGTCGCCTCTCCGGCAGAGGGGCTCCCCTGAACCACATTCGACCATGGGAAGAAGGTGATCGCGCTTCCCGGGGTTGCATCGTAATTCCCGTAGTAGAGGTGATAGGTGAAGGGATCGTCAAAATTTACTGTCCTTTTTGTAAACCTCATGCCGAGCTCTTCCGTATAGAATGCGTAATTGTCACGGGCAGGGCCGCAGACAGCTGTAATATGGTGGATACCGTTAATTGATTCAGACATATTTTCAGGAGTCTGTTCAGTATTCAATTCTCATGAGCGGTCAGGATCCTCTTTGCAAGGAGGCTTTGAAACTTATCACATGGTCCGGATTGACCTAACCGTATGAAATTCTTTTTCGTTCAATATTAAACGAACTGCGTCTGAAATCGATACCTTCAGCCGGGCAAACCGATTCGTACCAGGCTGTAAAATTCGGTATCTTTCTCACGATTCCAACTGGATTCTTCGACGTCATTCCAACTGAGTAACAGCGACAGTAGGTATATGCTGAATTACACTCAGCTTCCGTATTCAGTAGTCTAAAAACATGAACATCTTCGCACTTATTATCCTTGCAGCTCTGCTGCTCGATTTTGCACTGAATCTGGCCGCAGACATCGCAAACCTGAAATCCCTGAACAGCCGGCTCCCGGACGAATTTGAGGATGTCTACGATCCGCAGACCTATGCAAGATCCCAGGAGTACACCCGGACCCATACACTGTTCGGAATCATAAGCGGCTCCTTCAGCCTGGCGCTGCTGCTCATCTTCTGGTTTGCCGGCGGATTCAACTGGCTTGATCAGCTGATCCGGGGCTGGGAGTATGGAGTGATCGGTACCGGCCTGCTCTATATCGGTGCCCTCATAGCCGCCAAAACCCTCCTCTCCCTTCCGTTTCAGATCTACTCAACCTTTGTGATTGAAGAGAGATTCGGGTTTAACAAAACCACTCCCGGAACCTTTGTCTCCGACCTCCTGAAAAGCCTTCTGCTTTCCATTGTACTGGGTGGCCCACTGCTGGCCGGAATACTTGCTTTTTTTGAGTTCGGCGGGCCATGGGCCTGGGTATGGGCATGGATCGCCGTTACCCTTTTCAGCCTCTTCCTTCAATTCATTGCTCCAACCTGGATTATGCCTCTCTTTAACAAGTTCGAACCCCTGGAAGATTCTGAACTGCGCCAGGCGATCAGGAACTACGCGGCACACGTCCGCTTTCCACTGCAGGGGGTCTATGTAATGGATGGATCGAAACGTTCATCCAAATCGAATGCCTTCTTTACCGGGTTCGGAAATAACAAGAGAATCGCACTCTTCGATACCCTGATCGAAAAGCATACAGTTGATGAACTGGTAGCCGTTCTTGCACATGAAGTCGGACACTACAAGAAGAAACATATCCCGAAAAACATGGTCGTCGGAATTGTCCAGACAGGGGTCATGTTTGCTCTGCTCTCCCTCTTTCTGCAGGTACCCGGCCTGTTTGACGCGTTTTATATGGAGCAGATGAGTGTCTATACGGGCCTCGTCTTTTTTGGATTGCTGTACGCTCCGGCAGATATGCTGCTCTCTCTCAGCATGCAGAAACTATCCCGGAACTATGAATTTGAAGCGGATGCATTTGCAGCCGCTACCATCAAAGAGCCGGAGGCGATGGTGCAGGTATTGAAAAAGTTATCCAGGGACAACCTGTCCAACCTGACCCCGCACCCGTTCTACGTATGGCTCCACTATTCACACCCGCCGGTTCTCCAGCGAATCCGTGCGATTCGAAACAGGAATGCATAAAAAACCCGGCACGAGATCTCCCGGCCGGGCTCGGTTCTTTCCAGAACTTATCTATATAATACTTCAAACAGCTGCCGGCAAGTCCAGGGACAGGTACGCCGTACACAGGTGCAACCGATGGCCAGTGACAGGTACCGCATCGGGAATCAGGCCGGCCATGCAGCCTTGCTGTTATCCGTTGAGCGTATAGTTGAGCTCAATATCACAGTTCAGAACTTTTGAAACCGGGCAGCCGGCTTTGGAACCTTGCGCAATCTTGTCGAACTCATCCTCTGAAATACCCGAAACCGTTGCATCCAGGGTCAAAACGATTTTGGTGATCGCCCAGCCATTCTCCTGTTTATCCAGGCTCAATGCCGCATCCACTTCCAGAGTATCCGGAGTGTGCCCCTCTTTGCCGAGGCCTACGCTGAGTGCCATCGCAAAACAGCCGGCATGTGCCGCTGCAATCAGCTCTTCGGGGTTCGTTCCAAGCTTTCCATCTTCATTTTCAAACCGGGTTTTAATCGAATAGGGTTGATCCTTAAATACTCCACTCTGGGTAGCGAGTGTTCCGGACCCTTCCATGCCAGGGCCTTTCCAAACGGCTCTTGCTGTACGTTTCATAATCGTTGTCTCCTTCTGTTAGTTATTAGTGTCGTGTCAACCATACTCTTGCGAAGCCAAGCCACACATTCCACGCTTGACACAACGTTCGCTTTAATCCCGCTTCACTCTATACAATGGGCAAGCCGGGGTTTTCGTTCGTAGAATGATAACAAACTCGCGATAAACTCTCTTCATAAACATTTTGGCAAAATTCCTCATATCTCTATACTATAGAGTCAGAAAGGTTTTTCAACAGACAAAAAATCAATGAATACCATGAATTTAAAAACCACTATTATTACCCTTTGTGCAATCTGTATGCTGCTTCTCGATGCCGGGGCTGCTTCGGCACAGAGTGGCGCTGAAGACTACCGGGACGACTTCCTGGGACAGTTCACCTACTCTACAGACCGGATCTATGCACTTGCCGAAGCGATGCCGGAAGAGAACTACTCCTGGAGCCCGGACGGCGTTGCGATGCCGGTCGCGCAGGTCTACATGCATATTGCACGTTATAATTTCCTGCTTCCACAGATGGTTCTCGGTGTTGAGATTCCGAACGATATCGACACCGGCGATTCCATGGAAGAGATCACCGACAAAGAGGAGGTGCTCCGTCTGCTGGAACGTTCTATCAACCATGTGAAAGAATCAATTCCCAACGTCTCCGCTGAAGAACTGGAAGGAACCGTTGCCATTTACGGTCAGACGGTAACCGGTGTTGGCGGGCTGTTTCAGCTCGAAACCCACATGAGTGAACATATCGGCCAGTCGATTGCCTATGCGCGGATGCTTGGAATCACACCCCCCTGGTCGCAGTAGTGATATACACGCTGCGTCACTGCCGGGAGTTCCACGGACCCGTTCGGATTCACTGCCTCCCCCGCGCGGCAATGATCCAGACATGACAGCCAACCGGTTCAAAAAATCGAGCAGGGCCGCTTCAGAGATAGAACCGGCCCTCTCAATGTGAAACAGGCAAACCTCTACTCTGCTGCAGAGAACCGGATTACCGGATTATCCACCGGCTGGAGGGTTTGCAGATAGTCATAAATGGCCTCCAGGTCCTCCCTCTCCATATCTGCATACATAAGCCAGGGCATGATCGTCTGGAGTTCCCCCGGAGCAACCGCCGGGGGGACGTAGGCAGAGTCGGCATAGATCTTGAAGCGCTCTACAAACATCTCCTTGGTCCAAGCTCCAAGGCCGGTTTCGTGAGGCGTGAGATTCACTGCACGGACCACACTTCCGTCCGGCATCTGAAATTCATTCCCGCCTGCATAGGGCTCTCCCACATAGGCCGGGCCATCCCGTTTCGTATGGCAATCGCCACATGCAGCAGCTGCAATCATATACCTGCCATACTCAACCGGGTCATTTTTCGGTGGCATCGGAGAGAAGGAAGGAGCTGTCGGAAGGGTATTGAGAAGCAGGTTCACGGGGAAGTCCGCTTTGGAACGTTCATGTTCAGCCACTATCGGATCCAGAGATCGCAGGTAGGCGATGACGGCATAGATATCCTCTTCATCCAGTGTCCCGTACCTGTGATACGGCATAACCGGAAAGACGGCTTTCCCCTCCCTGTTTACTCCCGTTGTGATCATATGGAAAATCTCCCCGTCCGTCCAGTCGCCCAGTGCGGCCGGTGTGATATTGGGAGAGATAAACACTCCGGGAAACCCCATCGAGTGGTCGAATCGCTCCCCGCCTGCACCCAGTGTACCCGGCTCCGGGGGGCCGGCAAAGAGTGAAAAATCACGGGTGGCATGGCAATCCATACAGAGCATCACATGGTTGGCCAGGTACCGGCCCCGTTCCACCCGTTCATCTGTAATATCCACGGTGATATCGGGAACCGGCCCGACATCGGGCAGTATTTTCGTAACATAGAAAAGCAACCCCAAAACGATCAGACAAACCGCTCCGATCCCGTACATAAGTATCCGCATCAGTCGTTTCATTTGTAACCCCATTCATTATGTATAGGTAAGCCAGGGATTACACTATCCCCGATTTTCAGAAGCCAGGCAAACGCATTTCCGGTATATACCGCTTCCCGCCATCTTTTTCAATTCCTTAGGAGCAAACCGAAAGTAATTCTTTATGAGGAGGCTATGAATCAGGTTCCGGCAGACTGTTAGGACCGGATTGACGAAGTATGGCTGTTCTTGGCGGCGATCAGGCATTAAAAAATCCCTATTTTAAGGTATGGTCCAGGTTCTGGCATCAATACCACCCGGTAGTAAAACGGATTCCATTATGGATGTCCGGTTTTCTATATTGAGTGATTGACCCATGTTTATGGGTGCCATTGAACAAACCTTGAGTTTGGGCAAAAGAACAGGTTTTTTCATAGCCCCTTACGAGAACTGAATAAAAACCCACGGAGAAGATCTCATGCGAGCAATCCAGCCTATACTCATTGTACTTCTGTTTACCGGTTTTGTCACCATACCCGTCAAGGCACAAACATCCATTCAACCGGCAGAAAGCCAGATCACTGCGGCCGTCAGCCCGCTTCCCGAATCGATGAAGCCGGGAGCCGGAGTGCTTGGTTACAACCGCCAGGGAGAACTCGTCTCGCTTCGGGAGAGAAGCAATGAACTGATCTGTATGGCTGATGAACCGGGGGATGACCGATTTCATGTGGCCTGCTACCATTATGCGCTGGAGCCATTCATGGAACGGGGCCGTGAGCTCCGGGCCGACGGGGTAACCGGCAGTGAAGTCAACGAAATCCGAAGAAAGGAGATTGAGGCTGGCACACTCCAGATGCCACCCCGGCCGATGTCCCTCTACTCCCTGACCGGTGAAACGGATGCCTGGGACTATACGACACATACTCTCCGCCGTGCCCGCCCCCTCTACGTGGTCTACATCCCGTTCGCTACCGAGACAACCACCGGGCTGGCAACCTCACCTGTCACCCGCGGAGCCCCCTGGCTGATGGATGCCGGAACTCCCTGGGCACATATCATGGTAGGCACCGGACGAGAAGTCGGTGAACTTGCAGAAGGGAATTAACGCAACGAATACCCGGTTTTTGCGTAGAAGGTTGGCATCAACCTTCACACCTCAGTCTCCGGGATCATGCGACATCTCTGTATACTGCTGTTTCTGCTTCTTTTTACCCAGGATCTTCTCTATTCCCAAACCGATATCACAGGACGGATCACGGACGGAGAGAACGGCCAGCCACTTCCGGCGGCTACGATTCTGCTGGAGGGGACCTACCGGGGGACCATTACCAACCCCGATGGCTATTTTACCCTTCCGGCGGATTCCTTGCCGGCTGTACTGACGATCCGTTACATCGGTTTTGAAAGCCAGAGGCTTGAGGTAACCCGGCAGACCCCTCTCCCGCTGCAGATCGCCATGACTCCCTCGGTGACCGAACTGGGAGAGATCGTAGTGACCGAACGCGATCCCGGCCTCACCATTATGGAGCGTGTGATCGCGAGAAAACAGATCTGGCGGGAAAGTCTCTCCACCTACCGGGCGGAGGCCTATACCAGGCAGTCGATGAGCAACGATACCTCGATTGTTTCCATCCTGGAGAGCAGTTCTGTGGCCTACTGGGACCGGGAGAGAGGCCACCGGGAGGTACAGCTCTCAAGCCGCCAGACCTCCAACATGTCGGAAGACCAGAACTTTGCCGGGGTCGCCTACCTCCCCAACTTCTACGATGACGATATCCAGATCGCAGGCTATGACATGGTCGGGGTCACACATTCCGATGCGCTCCGGTATTACCAATTTCGGCTTCTTGAAACTCTGCAGATGGACGAAAAGCCGCTCTATAAGATCGAAGTGACTCCCCGCAGGCAGCGACAGCCGCTCTTTGAAGGGACCGTCTGGGTACTCGGGCGGGACTATGCCCTGATCGAGGTGGATCTCAAACCGAACGAAGTCGTCAGTTTCCCCCCACCAGTGCAGGATTTCGATCTCTACTACCGGCAGCAATACAGCAACTACGGCGGAGAGTACTGGCTTCCGGTGGACATGCGGGTAAACGGCCTGATCCATATCGGAGTGGTTGGCATGCAGTTTCCGCCATTCCGCTTCAGCCAGGTATCCCGGCTGAGCGATTATGAGGTGAATACCGCTCTGCCCGATTCAGTTTATCAGGCCGAAGAGCTCTTTTCCAAAGCCGACAGTACAAACCGGGAGGAACTGACCGTTGAACCGATTCCGCTCTCGGAAGAGGAGCAGGCCGCCTATGCAACCATCGACAGCACCCAGACACTGGAAGAGGCGTTCAAGCCGGAGGGGTTTCTGGCGCGAATGATGGAGCGGGAAGAGCAGCGGGAACGGACCGGCCGGTTTGCAGGAATTGGCCGAATCATACCGGACGGGGTCGACTTCCGGGCACACTTTAACCGGATGGACGGGTACCATCTGGGGCTCCGGTACGGCCACAGCTTTTCAGGCGGATCCTGGGAACTAGACGTATTTGGAGGATACAGCTTTCACAGTGAAGAGTGGGACTACGGCGGATCGTTCAGCCGGAGGCTCGCTACACTGAAGTCAACACCGGTTCACCTGCTCGGCGGCTATGGAAACGGGACCGAAACCCGCTTTACCTCCCGGCATTATACCAGCGGAATGAACAGCATCCCAGTGCTGCTTGGAGATATTGACTACTTCGACTACTACCGGAACGAAAAGCTCTACGGCGGCCTGGAGTTTCGCCGCCTCCTCCCCCTCACCGATCTGTCACTTACCTTTAACCGGGAACTACACAGCAGCTTTGAGCCGGGTACGGAGATGAACTACAGCCTCACCGGATGGCACAAGGAGAGGAGACTCAACCCGGTGATCGAAGAGGGGACTCTTCACTCCCTGAAGATGGAACTGGCGGTGAATGTTGCGACTTCCAATTACGGAATCACCGGAAACCGGGAGTTCTCCCTCTCAACCGAATGGAGTGATGATGCCTTAGGAAGTGATTTCAGTTTCACCAGGCTGGACGCCGCCCTCAACTGGAACCTGAATACCTTCTATCCCCGGCGGCTCTTTGCCAATACACTCGATCTTCATCTCTCGGCAGGAACCTCTTTCGGAGAGCTGCCTCTTCAGAGGTTTGGAGCTGTTGACGGCTCCCTCAGCAGTTTCACCCCGTTCGGCACCCTGAAAACCCGGCACGGCCGTCCCTACGAGGGAAACCGCTACTGGATGGCAGCTGCAGAACACAACTTCCGGACGATTCCGTTCGAACTGCTCGGCCTGAGGCCGCTGGTTGAAAAGGGGTGGGGAGTCATTCTCTTCGGCGGCGCAGGATATACAAAAGCGGACGGAAATTACCCGGCAGGGCTGATGGTCACAGACGGCATCCACTCTGAAGTCGGGGTGAGCCTGAACAGCATCTTCGGAATCCTCCGGATCGACGTCGCAAAACGGATCGATGCACCGGGGACGTTCATCGGGTTTAGCCTTCCAAGATATTTTTGATACAGAGGCTTTGCAAAATCTGCAAATGAAGAAGTGTAAGTGTCCGTAGCCCGTGCATACTTAATACCCGGACTCTGTTCCCCCCTCCACATCCGCTACCGGACGGACAAAACTGGAATCCGCCTCAATTCCCATAAATACGGTTACACCGGGGCGTGCCTCCCGGAATAGCTCCACACCCTCCTCTGTCACTCCGGTCTGCCACAGATAGAGCCGTTTCAGGCCGGACAGTTCCCGCAGGTGTTCCAGCCCCTGGTCGGTCACCGACGTGCCGTAGAGGTTCAGATACTCCAGATAATTCAGCCCCCGCAGATGCGGCAGGCCGGCATCGGATATCTCCGTATTCTGCAGGTGGAGACGGGTAAGATTCTGAAATCCGCCGATCTGTTCCATCGCCTCATCGGACGTAGTGGTTCCCCCAAGCGCAAGCCAGGTCAGCTGCTCCCGGATCTCGCCAAGCGGTACCATCAGGGAGTCGCCCGAAACACCGTCCGGAACCCTCGCCTGCAGCCAGTGGCTCTCCACAGAGATCGGCAGCACCGATACCCCCTGATTCCGTAACAGAGATATTGCCGACTCATCCGCCGGCTCCACACCCGCTGCCAGATACCGGTCCGCTTCGCTCATGCCTGCCATCGGGTCGACCAGTGTATTGAGAATTTCCTGCATCTCATCACTCACGTCCAAATCAGCTACGGTCCGGTCAAATGGAGCCCCGCTATCGATCCACCACTCGAGCAAGGCTGTCTGATGATCGGTAAGAGGGCGCCTCCCATCCGGCGGCATGCGATCTTCATCCCCTTCCGGAAGCAGCACCCGTCGTACCAGCTCGCTCTCCCCGGAGCTGCCGGCCACAAAGAGGGGGCCGCTCTCACCACCCTGTTCCAGAAACTCCTGTCCGTCCATGCGCAGATCTCCCTCATACTTGTTGTCTCCATGACAAGAGACGCAGCGGGTCTCCAGTATGGGGTGGATGATCTGGCGATAGACCTCCGCTTCGGGCAGATCCTCGATCAGCGGAATGCCTCCGTCTTCCCGGGGAGGGAGCCCGAACACGGCTCGCAGGGGGTCAGGCATATAGCGAGTCAGGTAGTCACTCCCGTGAGTAAGGGAACCCCCGTAGTGGCCGGCAACCGTCAGCGTGAGCAGAACGGCAGCCAGTGAACCGAGATAGGCGCGGTCCGCCCACCGGGAAGGTTTCTTCTCCTTCTGTCGCCAGAACAGCCACGCCGCACAGGCAGTCAGAGCCACGGCGCTCCCCGACCACTGGTGGATCGCAAGCATCTCTTCGTTGTACCCTCCGGCATTGGCAAGCATATATCCCAGAGCCGCTGTAACCAGTGCCGATAGTGCTCCCAACGACAGAACCAGCCCGATCGCAGGCTGGTATCGGTTGTCCGAACAAAGCCGGGAGGCCCCTTCCAGAATGGCAGCCATCAGCAGAAACCCGATCGGCAGATGGAGAATCATCGGGTGAAACCGGCCAAAAAAGAGTATGAGATCAGATGCTTCCTGCTCCATAAAACGGCTATTGTTCGATAAAGTTTATTGATTTCGGATCACAAATCTTCGGCGGGAATGTTGCAACAGCCATATGAAACGTGTTCCATAGCGGTTACGGCGGCACTACCTGTAACGCTCTTTCCACAGATTCATCATACCGGTATTAATCTGCCACTGATCGGCCAGTGGCATCCCCGTAAACGGCACCGTCGGCATATAAGCAGGAGGGCCAAACTCGGTCAAGACCGTTATCCTGCCACCCTCACTGATTTTTTGTTCTACAACCCGGTCCCACCAGCCGAAGTGTGCCGCTACCTCCCTTTCCCATTCCGGGGCTCCCGGATCGGTTACCTGCGGGCCCTGCCGGTGTCCGACACGGGCGTGGATATGGTCCGTTCGTTCCAGGGCCAGGCTCACAGCCTCCGGCTGGTCCTGCAAGAGCGACTCGTGAACCGTACACCAGTGGGATATATCGAGCGTTAACCGGAGTTCCGGCAACTCGTCAAGAAACTGCCTGGTGATATGTGCTGCAAACAACATTCTTGATCGGTGGGTCTCATGGCTGATCCGGACACCGCTCGCCGCCTGAACCCGGGTCGTATAGTCAATCAGCTGCCTGTTTTGTTCAAAAGTAAAATAATCCCGGCCCGAATGGCAGTTGATATAGAGCGGGTTGAGTGCAGCAGCCCGATCGATGTCCTGTCTGAACTGTTCCAGATGTTCGTTGAAATCCTGGCTTCCGGAACCCACCAGCAACCCGACCTCCAAACCATGGTTTTCAGCAACCCTGAACAACTGCTCCTGCTCTGCCTGTGAACCTGGCAGCCACTCTTCAATCCCGTCATACCCCGCTTCGCTGGCTGCCTGGCAATAGTGGTCCAGGGTTCCCCGATACCCCCATCGGGTAGCCAGATAACGGATGGAAAAATCAGCCGGTATTGTAAAGCCGGGCCGGTTCCCGGTCTGAACAGCAGGCGGTCCCAACATCAGCCCCCCGCTGCCCAGTGCTACTTTCGAAATAAAGGTTTTCCGGTCTATCGGCATATAGGTCTGTCTTTAAGGTAGCTGTTTGATGAATGTGTCTGATAATCGGTTTGGTCTCGTCCATGATGAACTCCCCGGAGCAGCCGGATTACGCAAGAATCCCCTTTACCACCTCCCCATGCACATCGGTCAGACGGAAGTCGCGTCCCTGATGAAAATGTGTGAGCCGCTCGTGATCCAGCCCCATCTGGTGGAGAATGGTCGCCTGCAGGTCGTGTACGTGGACCCGGTCCTTGATCCCGGCAAAGCCGATCTCGTCGGTCTCGCCGTAGGTGAACCCCCCTTTGATGCCTCCGCCCGCCATCCAGATGGTGTACGCCTCCGTATGGTGGTCCCGCCCCAGATAAGGCATATCCTGCCCGTCGCGGTTCTCCTGCATCGGCGTGCGGCCGAACTCACCGCCCCAGACCACCAGCGTCTCCTCCAGCATGCCCCGCTGTTTCAGATCTTTTACCAGCGCCGTCATCGGCTGGTCCACATGACGGCACTTCTCCCGGAAACCGGCATCAATCGCTGTCGACTCATCCGTTCCGTGGGAGTCCCACCCCCAGTCGAAAAGCTGGATAAAACGTACATCCTTCTCTGCAAGCCGCCGGGCCAGCAGGCAGTTGTTGGCAAAGGAAGTTTTGCCCGGCTCCGTTCCGTACATCTCGTGGATATAGTCAGGTTCGCCCGAGATATCCATCACCTCCGGAACCGACGCCTGCATCCGGTAAGCCATTTCGTACTGGGAGATACGTGTCAGAATCTCGGGATCTCCCGTCTCTGAAAACTCTTTTCGGTTGATTTCGTTGATCGCGTCCACCGCCCGCCGCCGCAATTGCCGGTCGACTCCGTCCGGGTTGGAGGCGTAGAGAACCGGATCGCCGCCGTCGGTCCGGCACTGAACTCCCTGATAAATGGACGGGATGAATCCGCTGCTCCAGGCGCTCTTGCCGGCGCTCGGCATCTGCCCGCCTGAGAGCAACACCATAAAGCCGGGAAGGTTGTCGTTCTCGCTTCCCAACCCGTAGGTGATCCAGGACCCCATGCTCGGGTGGCCCAGCTGGGTATGGCCGGTCAGCGTCAGTAGCTGGGCCGGAGCGTGGTTAAACTCATCGGTGTGCATCGACTTAATGATAGAGACGTCATCCACGATGGTCGAGAAGTGAGGGAGCAGGTCCGAGACCATAATGCCAGACTCCCCTCTTGGCTCAAACCGTGCCTGGGGGCCCATCATTTTCGGAATGCCGCGAATAAATGCAAACTCTTTCCCCTCCATCAGGGAGGGAGGGGCATCCTGTCCGTGAAGCTTGTGCAGCTCCGGCTTGTAGTCGAAGAGCTCAAGCTGGGAGGGGGCGCCCGCCATGTGGAGATAGATCACCCGCTTTGCCTTCGGCGCGAAATGGGGCGGTTTGGGAGCGAACGGGTCCCGTCCGGTGATAGCATCCCGATTTCCTCCGGGAGAGGAGAACGGGCTGCAGCCGGTCATGGCAGCCATTGCAAGCCCGCCCAGCCCCAGTGAACACTGCTTGATAAAATGCTTCCTCGATTGCCGCTCCGCGTTGCGGTAGATCAGCTCTTCAAAAATAGTCATGGCCTGCTCCGTTTTCGCTTTACACGATACTATATCACGATTTTGTCAAAAATTCATCCAGATTCATGATGGCATTGGCCACCACTGTCAGGGTTGCAAGTTCGGTGTCTTCACTGCCGGTCAACGCTTCGGCCGCCTCCCGATTCTCCTCAAAATAGAGCCTGGTATCGTCATAAAGCTCCTCCAGAAGAGTGAGCCTCACGGCGTCCGCTTCCCGGAGCATCGCCATTCGGTATCCCGCCCCGATCTGTGCCTCAACACTCTCCGTGTCCACATTCCGCATTCGCTCTGCAAGATGTTGCGCCGCTTCCAGATAGACCGGGTCATTCAGTGTAACCAGCGCCTGCAGCGGGGTATTGGTATTGATACGCAGCGATACGCACACCTCCCGGCTCGGCGCGTCAAACATCACCAGGGAGGGGTAGGGGTTGGTGCGTCGCCAAAAGGTGTAGAGTGCCCGGCGGTAACGGTCTTCTCCTTCGCTGGTCACCCAGCGCATACCGCTATAGACCTGTTGCCAAAGCCCCTCCGGCTGCTCCGGCATCACGCTGGAGCCATACATTTTTTCACTCAACAATCCGCTAACCCGCAGTGCCTGATCCCGGATCTGCTCCGCCTCCAGGCGGATCCGCGGGCCTCTGGCAAGAAGCCTGTTGTTCGGGTCCAGTTCCAGCAGTTCGGGTGACGTTTTCGAAGATTGCCGGTACACAGACGACATCACGATCTGCCTGAGCTGCTGCTTGAGGCTCCAGTCATGTTCATTCATAAACTGCAGCGCCAGCCAGTCCAGTAACTCCGGATGAGAAGGCAGAGATCCATTCGATCCGAAATCGGAGACTGTCTCCACAATACCAATGCCGAACATTCTCGTCCAGAGACGGTTCACTATCACCCTCGCCGTCAACGGATTCTCCTCGCTCACCAGCCATCGGGCCAGCCCGAGCCGATTCTCCGGCAGATCCTCCGGCATCTCGTTCAGGGCGGCGGGTACGCCAGGGGTTACCTCCTCACCGTGGACCATCCAGTTGCCCCGCTCAAACACGTGAGTCGAACGGCGGAAATTCCCCTCCAACTCTACCATCACCGGGGTTTCGACTACCTCTTCCGTGGCGTTCAGCAGCCGGTCAAACTCCTGTCGCACCTCTGCAAACTCCGGCCGCTCCTCTCCCGGCAACTCTTCATAAAAGAGGATCCACATGATGGTCGCAACATATCCATCCCGTCCCGGATCATGGAAGGTCAGGTAGAGGTCGTGCAGCCTCTCCTGCGGCTCTATCGGGATCGACGCAATTCTCCACCCCTGTTGTGCCGATACCTGCCACCGGCCTATCACGTCCCCCTGCGGGCTCCCCGTCCGTACCTCCACCAGACCGCTGTCCCGCCCCGAACGAAACCGGAGCATCATCCGGTCTGAACCGGTGAGATCCACATCCCGAATCCGGGCATGGCCGCCATCCTCCACAGCGAGATAGCTGTTGGTAGAGGTGATGGTCCCCCGTTCCAGATCGTCAAAATAGTGGCCGTGCAGTTTTGGCTCACTGAGCCGTACCAGATCGACATACTCACTGGCCTGCCTGGACGCCTCCTCTTCACCCTCAGTCCGGGATTCAACCCACTCCCTGATCCGCTCCAGACCCTCCAGGTCTGCCTCCCGGCGGAAGCTCTTCAGGTTCGGATCATCACTCGGCACATCCGCATCCGCTGTGTTGTTGAAGTAGGCGTACGAACGGTAGTAATCCTCCATCCGGATCGGGTCATAGGTGTGGTTGTGGCACTGTGCACACTCCATCGTGGTCGCCTGCCACACATTCCAGGTAGTACGTACCCGATCCATGACGGCAGCCACCCGAAACTCCTCATCGTTGGTGCCTCCTTCATCGTTGTTCATGGTATTACGGTGAAACGCGGTGGCAATGATCTGATCGTCCGACGGGTCCGGCAGAAGGTCGCCGGCCAGTTGCTCGACCGTAAACTGGTTAAACGGCTTGTCTTCATTGAACGCCCGGATCAGCCAGTCGCGGTACTGCCAGATGTTTCTTCCGGCATCTTTTTCATACCCTTTTGAATCGGCATAGCGGGCCAGGTCCATCCACATGGAGGCCCAGTGCTCTCCATAGGCAGGAGAACCAAGCAGCCGGTCGACAGCCCTTTCATAGGCACCTGGGCTATCATCTTGCAGAAATTCTTCCAGCTCCTCCATGGTTGGGGGGAGGCCTGTCAGGTCGAAGGAGACACGCCGGAGCAGGGTTGTCCGGTCTGCTTCCGGGGAGGGTTCCAGCCCGCGATCCTGCAAACCCTGCAAGATAAAGTGGTCGATTCCGCTGGAAGCCCATTCAGAATTCGTCTCCGGAGGATCCACCGGTTCGGGTGGAATATAGGCCCAGTGCTCTCCCCATTCAGCCCCTTGCTCGATCCACCGTTCCAGCAGTGAAATCTCTTCATCCGAAAGTGGTTCCTCCTCCAAGGGCATCCGCACCTCCGGATCATGGTGACGCAACAGGCGAATCATCTCGCTCTCCTCCGGGTTCCCCGGCACAATGGCCCGTTTTCCCGATTCATTCGGGCTGTAGGCCTCCTCCGGGAAAAGCAGGCTGAATCCGCTCATCTGCTTCACCCCGCCGTGACAAACAATGCAGTTGTCGTTGATGATCGGTTTGATATCCCTGCTGAAGTCGACTTCCGTTTCGTGAAAGCCGAAAAACCGTTCCTGTGGAGTAAATAAAAGATACACCACGGCCACCAGGAGAACTCCTGTAATGATAGACACGATTTTTATGGATGATGGAGAACTCTTCATTCAGATGATAATGATGATACAAGGAAAACCGGACCGTTCCGCTATACCGGATGAAGATGGAATATTGCAATTTTTTTCCCATTTACAAATTGGGAGGGGGTTTCCGGTGAGGATGGAGGCGGAACCATGAAATTCCAAACTATTAGTTCTGATTTTCATGGTAAAAAATGAAAACTGCCATGAAAATCAGAAGTTGAACAAACCACTATGCTTGCAGAAACTTTTCATGTCTCCAATCTAATTTTTCTCTGCTTGGCCACGAATTTCTCGATGTAGGCAAAATCAGTTTTTGATCGTGTAACTTCTGAAATCCATAGGTCAACATAGGCCCGTCAATCTCCTGCAAAATGTCATGTCTGATTTTAATCTGGTAATCAGGGGTAACTCCAATGATGTATTTATCAAATGCCGAGTGATGAATTTTACACAACGCCAATCCATTATCTACTGTCGGAGTACCATCTGGTTCTCCATCAGGCACAATATGGGCCGCATCCAGAAGCTCACTGTGTTTGAGATTACAAAATGCACACTGGGATCGATATGCAGCAATAACTCTCTCCCGGAAACCACGTTGATGTACTCTTTGTTTTACCTGTCTTGTGACATATGATCTTCGCCCATCATCTAATGCAGTTGATGCCCGATGATCCTCATTTGGTTGAAGCTGTCTGTCATCTGCTACAACGGTAAATGAGAGCTTGTGAGGGTTGTCTTGAATGATGTAAACTGGAAAAACTGCCAGATACCTCCCCGAAATAATTCCATGAAAATAGATGAGGGGAAGTTCACGCTTCATCACTTCTCTTAATCCAACATTGTCCCGGTGATCCGGATCCGTTCCCCTGTATTTATACAATAATTGATCTTGATAATCGAAGTTGTCGTCATAAGGCCCATCCGGGCTTGTAGTGATCGACAAGGGCAGATCCATGACTTTTGGCTTGAAAATCCCCTGAGGAGAGACAAGCGGAATTCGAACATCTTGGTACGTAAAACCTTTCCGCAGGAGTTCTCTGGATAGGACATCTCCATGAATGTCTACTTGCTTTTGCAGCCAATTGAAGGCAGCAATACGTATGTCGTGATCGGTGGGCATTGTTCTTTAATTAACCATTTGTTTATCCATAATCCCCCATTCCCGGAATCGTATTACGAACACCCCCTCTCGGATCATCCACATCCCCCTCACACCTCGGAATTAGATGAATATGCACATGAAACACGGTCTGGCCGGCAGCCTTTCCCGTATTGATTCCGATGTTCCAGCCATCTGGATTCAGCTCTTTCTCAAGAGACTGCTTCACCCGGTCCACAAGCTCCCAGCAGGCACGCTTCTCCCGCCGGGTCAGTTCGAAATAATCATCCAGATGCCGTTTGCTTATGATCAACATATGGCCATCCGAAACCGGATATCTGTCCCGTATGGCAAAACTGAACTCGTTTTCAAACACAGCCTCTACTGTATCTTCGCAAAATGGACAGGTCGTCATCGTATTTAGCCATTATAGTTCAAATTTTTGAAATCCCCGCTTCTCAATCAGATATTCACTTTTTAACTTCAATGCCCCGATGGCATCATCCATTCCATGATCAAGGCCGGTACCGAGCCCTTCGAATATCTCTTTCTCAAACTGGCTTCCGTAACTCTCCGCATACAGTCTCCAGACAGATTTTATACGTTCAGAACTCCGTTCAATCAGTTCCGGCGTCGGGATCTTGTCACGTTTCCTCAGATTCACACTCTTTTTCACGGGTACCAGATTCCAGAGATTATTATTCTGCCAGAGGCTGTATGGCATAACATGGTCGATTTCTGCTGATTAGTCATACCCAAAATAGCAATCCGGGTGAGAAAAGAAAGGCCTCTCTGAATACGGGCTATTCCCGATTAAACAAATTCTGCAAGGTTTGACACTTTTTCGGTTCATACCGGTATACCCGATACAATTTCGGCAAGAGAGTGATGTCACCATTCATAAGAGACCATAACAGAGAGATATTCAAGCTCATCAACCACCTGGATTCCGAACCTGAATCGGCCCGGCCGATTGCATTTTGGTTCTATTCGAAGAATGATAAACGGATCTGCAATCTGGCAGCTCATTTACATGAAAATGGGTACCGCATCATCCGTTGCCAAAAGTCGATCCAGAACAAATTTCTATGTATCGCTGAAAAAGTTATGGTTCCGAAGTTTGAACTGCTCAACAAGCTTTGTATCGATATGCAGATTATCGCAGAGAAGATGGAAGTAGAATTCGATGGGTGGGGGACAGAAATTGACCTTTCATCAACCGATTAATACACACCATCAGCTCCAAAATGGAGTTCTCTATCCGATTGTTTACTCCTAAATTCATACATTGTCTATGGTTGAAAAACATAGACCGATCCTTACATGGCAACACAAAACCCGGTAAAACGAGCTCTTCTTCTCAGCCTGTTTGTATCGCTGTTTACACTCTCGCTGAAAGTTTCCGCATTTGCTGTGACCGGTTCTACGGCGGCACTCTCCGACGCGGCTGAATCGGTTGTCCACATCTTCGCCGTCTTGTTCGTTGTCTACGGTTATTATCTAAGCCAGAAACCGGCCGATGAT
>JBBDRW010000131.1:0-25353 GCA_040905265.1 Balneolaceae bacterium
GAAGACCGGGAACTTTTCCCTGTATCAGTTCAGCGGCATTATTCACATTGCCGGTTACAAATTCACTGGAGTTGACACTGGAGATAGATCCTGTCACCTGTCGCCTCTCCTGGGTACCATATCCCACCACCACAACATCATCGAGTAGCTGTACCGATTGCTGGAGGGCAACATTGATTTCGGTGCGGCCTGCAATCTCGATGGTTTGTACTTCATATCCGATAAAGGATACCTGAAGTGTATTCAGGCCGTCCGGCACATTCAATTCATATCGGCCGTCCAGATCTGTAGTCGTTCCGATTGTAGATCCCGTAAGCGCTTCCGACCCCTGAACAATTACATTGGCGCCAGGGATTGGCGATCCGTCATTTGCATCGGTAACCTGTCCGATAATGGTCAACTGGATATCCTCTTCAATCGTTGGCGCAACCGTTCTGGCCAGAACAATCTCCCGGGTCATCGAGATAACCGGTTCATATCCGGTGCCATTGAGTGCATACATGAATGCATCTCCCACGGATGTATCTATCAGGTTCAACGAAATTTTCTGATCCAGTGACTCCAGTTCATCATTGAATACAAGCCCCAGGTCCGCTTTGGTAGCTATTATTCTCAGCACATCACGAATCGGTTCATTTTGAACCTGAATGGTCACAGGAGTCCTGAGCTCCTGGATATACTCCGAATTATTTCTGACCATAAAAAATGAACTGTTATCAGAGATATTCGTAGCTATAGATGTATATACCTGTGCATGTGCATCTGTAATGACTCCAAGCCCGGGCAGCCACCCCACAGTGCAAGCCAAAAGCATCGCAAATGCTAACGGCATCTGTTTTGTAAGTGATCGTACCATATGTCCTCCTGTAGGAGATATTGGTTTATGGGTTTAATGAAACAACGTTCTTAAGAATTATCCTGCAGCGCATTCCCCCTTTTAAAGAGAACATCCTTCCAGTCGGTCTCAGAATAGCTGATCCCGAGTGAGGCCGTAATGACTCGCAACACGTTATCCAGAGATCTGCTTTTCAATTCAGCAGTCAACCTCAAATCCTTGAGTTCGGAAGCTTCGAATTGAATATCTATATCGTACCTTCTCTCCAGCTGTCTTGCCACCTCATCCATCGGAGTGTTGGTAAACTTCAGATAACCATCGACCCAGGATAGATAGAGATCCATATCCTCAACATGTTGAGCTTTCAGGCTTCGCTCTTCGAAAAAGTAATATCCTACCTGTTCCTTCTGGAGCAGAATCTGGGAACTGAATCCATCATCGGCACTGAGTGAGACTGAGCCATCCCGGACTACGACCCGCAGGGATTCGTCTTCCGGATATGATTTAATTGTAAAAGATGTCCCCAGAACACGTATGACGGCACCTTTGGAGTGGATAATAAAAGGCCGCTCCTCATCCCGGGTTACCTCAAAGAAAGCTTCGCCGTCTTCCAGATAGATTTCCCGCGTGTCGGCTGAAAAAAATTCAGGCAAACGGACCCGGGTATCTGCATTTAAATTTACTTTTGTACCATCTGAAAGGACGATATTGGCACGCTGACCCTTTTCGAGTACGACTTCCCTGAATACAGCCGGTTCTGAATCGATAGATGACTGGTTCGAAAAACTGACATAGGCGAAGAGTGCCGTGAGGGAGGAAACCAGAAAGAGAGCTGCCACACGATAGACCCAGAACAATGGACTCTTCTTCATTCGGACGCTTCGCCGGCTGTAATAGGGTATATCATTCGAAGTCTTTCCTCTTTCATTTGACTCCATATCAAAAGGGAAGTGACTCTCCTCTTCGCGAATTCTCCCCATCAACCTGCTCCAATCTTCCTGAGCATCGAAATTCTCTTTTTCAGTCTCCCCGTATAGCTCCAGTACCAGGTCCAGCTCCTCCAGTAAAAACCGGTATTCTGATTCTGACCAGGGCCTTTGCCCGTCAGACAACTCATCAAGCAATCGTTGATAATCCAAGAATGTTAAAATTTGTTAGCGGTTCAATGGCAGGTAATCTCCTGCTGCTATTGATTATGACAGAGGCAAAGGGGTATACCCCCAGTCAAAAAAATAAATCAGGAGTCTGTCGAAGAGATTTTACCGGCTGGCAATGCAAAAAACCGGTGCATAGCCGTAGCTGTTTTTTAAAGAAGCCAGACGGCAAAAGATTCCGCCAGCCGGCGGAGCACCGCAAGAGTATGGTTGACACGACACTAGCTCTTCTGAATAGGTGGCTGGTCAAGCTTCAGGTTCTCTCTTAAAAATTTTAATGCCCTTCCCATATGATTTTCAACCGTTTTGGGAGCAATTTCGAGAACGGTGGATATCTCGATATAACTCAGGCCCTCTTTACGATGGAGTTCAAAAACCGTCCGTTGCTGTTCCGGAAGGTTCTCAATAAGATTCCATATCTTTTGCATTCGATCTGACAATTCCTGCAACGGGTCCGGGTAATCGGCTTCCTGTCGGGATTCAAACGAGGTTTCGGAAGCCATCTCTTCACAGGCACGTTCTTTGCTCTGTTCCAGTTCAATCAGGTTAAGTGCCTGATTACGTACCGCACGATAGAGATAGGCATTGACGGAATAATCGATGTTCCACTCTTTCCGATTTTTCCAAATCTTGTAAAAGACTTCCTGAACGGTATCCCTTGCCAGGTCTTTGGATCTGGTAAATTTGAAAGCAAATCTGCAAAGCGGGTAGTAGTAATCAAAGAAGATCTTTTTAAACGCTTCTTCATCCCCTGAAGATACATGAAACGCGAGCTCTTTATAGAGAGCCGCATCATCAGTGCCTCGATTTGCCAAATTTTTTTCCATTGGTGATGTCTCTGCTGCTGAAGAACAGATGCCTATTTACCTTCGTGAAAATCCCGATAATGAGAAGCGGCAATATGTGACCTGTTCACCCAGGAAATCGCATGAAAATGCGATTGATACAGTTAATTAATACTTGACCCAATTCATTATAGGAAAGCGCTTTCAGAAAAAAAAGATTTACAACTTTTTTAACATCTGATAAATTATTACAAGAAAGTTTGCGTTCTTTCGCCTTTTATTGAATCTGAATCCATCTTTTCTCCCTTTACCATATACTGAAACCGGCAGGATGGGTCAACAGAAAATTAAAATTTTTCGTCCGGGTTAATGGATCCTGTTCTAAAAATCCGGAGCCTATCTCCATTCACTGCTACTACGATCCACCTCTCATCTGCCAACCGAACGATCGCTTGTGAACTGATTTCACCTTTGAGGAGGTAGCCACTCTCTTTGAATTCAAGAACATCCATCCCCGATTCCGGGTCAACACGGATAAAAGTCCCATAGGATGCGTCCTGACGTCCGCCATACCCCGGCTTCAGATGGAAGATGTTCCCTCCCATGAGGATCTCTTTTCCACCTTGGAGATCTCCCCCCAACGTCAAAATCGATCGAACGGGTGAAAATTGCGCCTCTGTCGGCAGCCGCTCTTTCGTAAATGTACCGTCCCCATTGTTGTGGTAGATGAGCGATGCAAGTTCCGTTACCTCAAACTTTTCTGACTCAATGATTCTCTCTCTCCCGAACAGATCGACTGCGCTCTTCTCGGAATAATCCCGATAACTCCCTACACGATTGGTCAGTTCTGGAAAATTTGGAAGCAGTTCGTCCAGCTGTTCAAATGGATAATCGGAACCATTTTCCCTGGTTGTCACCAGTGGGGCTGCCTGGCCTGTATCCCGGGAGTCCAGCAGGTACAAGGAGAGTGGAGACTCCTTAGATGCACTCAACCTCGTATTCAGCCCGATATTTCCTGCTATGATATCCGGATACCCGTTTCCGTCAATGTCATCTACCTGTAGAGATTGCCACAACCCGCTGTCTGTGCTTATTACCCCTGCATCATCTCCCCCAGGCCTGAGCAAGTAGCCGTCATTCACGAGATAGAGCAGGGGTTTCCATTCGGCAGCAACAATCAGGTTTGGCAACGCCTTTCCCGGCAGTTGGATCCAACGTGCATCAGTCACCATTCCCGCTTCTCTCAGCTCCGGTGCAATCTCCTCCGTTTTGTCCAAAAAATGGCCTGATCCGTCATTGACCAGCAGAAAGCTCCTGGGAGAGAGACCATATCGATAAGGCACAGAACGGCTTCCAACAAACAGATCCTGAAAACCGTTTCCATTCAGGTCAGCGGCTCGCACCACCGAACCATTCATGTAGATATCCGGCAGACGGCCGGTTGATTTTGTGAATCTCCCGTCACCATTATTGATATAGAGCCGGTCCTTCAACGCCTCGCTGATCCCGGTCAACTCCCCCCCTCCGCTTACCACATAGAGGTCCGGAAGTCCGTTACCGGTTGCGTCGAAAAAAATGGCATCCACATCTTCACTCTCACGATCTTCGTAGAAAAGATTCTGCTGAACTAGTGTAAATTTACTGTTCTCCGACTGCAGATAGAGAGACCCGGCCTGCCAGCGCGCTCCTCCGATAAAGAGATCGTCCAGGCCGTCCCCATTTATATCTCCCACAGCCAGCGCGGGCCCTTCTCTGGAGAGTTTATAGGGAAGAAGAGGCTCTCGTGAAAAATCATTGAACTGATTCTCACGGTGGGTGTAGTTGTGGAGCTCACTCCCCTCTACACTGTCCAGCCGGCGGGTCCGGGGCTCGTCATCGGTTTCGGAATAGTCGAACCCCTCCATCGCATTTGACTGGCTGACAACCACTGTCTGGTTGACCTTAACATCGTAAAACATCTCAATCCGGTTGTCCGGCCAGATAATCCGCATGGAATCGATCATTGTAATCCCGCCCAAACCAGCGTGCAGCAAATGGTCTACGGAGGATTGAAATCCCCTGGTTGGCATCTGTTCACGATAAAACTGTTTCCTTTCGGTAAAGAGCGTCACATTAGAACCAATTCCCGAACGGTTCATCCCCTCTCCTCTCAGTTCAATCTTCAGATAGTTTGACTCTCCGTCATCCGGAGTATTATTCCGATAGACTGATGCCGGCATATTGATATTGTTCACAATCAGGTCAAGCCGTCCATTGTTATTCAGATCTGCCCAGGCTGCTCCGTTCGAGACAGATGGCAATGAAAACCCCCACTCTTCCGACACATCCCGAAAGGTCAGGTCTCCCTGGTTCTGATAAACGACATTGGGGATCTTCAATTCAGGCATATAGGCCAGAAGCTCCATATCTTCATCACTCAATGTCTCGCCCTGAAAGAGGCCACCCGAAGCCGAAGCACTCTGCCTGCTCGCATTCCGGACCCGGACAAAATCGAGATCATTCGGCCGGCGCACCATACCGTTGGTGATGAAGAGGTCGTTGTACCCGCTGTTATCCAGATCCATAAAGAGGGAAGCCCAACTCCAGTCTGTACGGGCAATACCGGCGATCCATGCTACTTCGCTAAAATAGGGATTCCCCGCATCATCCAGGCCGTTATGATATTGGAGTGTATTGCTGGCATTCTTAGGACCGAACCCGAATTCGAGTTTGGTTTCATACACCGGAACCAGGTCCGGGCCGCCTGACCTCATATAACGACTCCGGTCATTCGGCATCATATCCAGAGAAATAATATCGGGACGCCCGTTGTTTGTAATATCTGCAATGTCGTTACCCATGGAAGATCCGCTGGTATGGCCGATGACGGAATAGAGGGTCTCCGTAAAAGTGCCATCCCCGTTATTCAGATAGAGGTAATCATCTTCATGAAAGTCATTCCCCACATAGATATCCGGCCAGCCGTCCAGATTCAAATCACTCACAGCTACCCCGAGCCCATAACCCAGTGCGCTGCTGTTAATACCTGCCTCCTCCGTAACATCGGTAAATATATGGCCATCATTCCGGAACAGTCGGTCTCCCGCTTTCGGATCTCTGATTTGCCGGAGCGCTTCCGCTTGTCCATAGGTAAATTCACTGTGAAAGGAGTGGTTCAACAGGAACAGGTCCAGACGCCCGCTGTTGTTGTAATCGAAGAAGAGAGCCTGTGTTGAGTAGCCGATAAAATCGAGCCCATAATCGGCCGCCCGGTCGGAAAAGGTACCATCTCCATTGTTAATAAAGAGTTGATTGGGGCCGGACTTGGAAAGATAGTTGACTCTGCTTATGTAAATATCCGGATAGCCGTTTCCGGTAATATCTGCCATCGTCACACCTGTAGACCAGGCATCCGGATCATCCGTAATACCTGCTTCTGCAGTAATATCTGCAAAGCGAAAGTCTCCCAGGTTCAGATAGAGCCTGTTGCCTGTCTCATTACCGGTAAAAAAGAGATCAGGCAGGCCGTCCTGGTTAATATCCCCGACAGCCACTCCCCCACCGTCGTAATAGTAAAGATAGTTCAGAATATTGAACTCCGGGGTCTCCAGAAGTATGTTCTCAAAATCAATTCCAGTCTCTGCAGGGGAGAGTAGTGTGAACCTTCTCTCCTCAACTTCACTGGAACAAGCTGTCAGTACCAGAACAGAAACTGCCAGCAATAGAGGGATAAGTCTGAACATGGGAAATGTACTGCTACAAGTTTGTAAAAGAACCACCTGCCAGGAGTCTGTCGGGTATGGATTCTCGATAACTATTGCATCGATATCTTTTTAGTGTCGCAATGCCCCTTTATTCAACCCTCAGAATACCCCTCATCGTAATATGGTGGCCCGGAAATGTGCAAACGAACTGATAGTCACCGGGAGTCTCCGGAACCGTGAAGTAGATTGTCTCCGATTCATGGGGGCCCAACAGCGAAGAGTGGAAGAGTACCTCATCCATTTCAGGTACATACTCCAGTTCATCACCCACAAGCCCGAGCTGCATCGCCGCTTCACCTACCGGATCTGCCGCTCCGGGTTCAGTAACCACCACATTGTGAAGCATGTCATCCTCATTGGAGAATGTAAGTGCAATCCTGCTTCCGGCTTCTACTGTGATCATGGATTGATCAAAACGCATTCCCGGTTCGGTGCCAAGCTGAATTGTCCTGTCAGGCCCTCCTGGCCAGCTGTCGGGCATAACGGTAACCCTCTTTGCCGATTGGCCGGAGGCCGAAGCTGTCCCGTCAGAATCTGCCTCCGATACATCTGATCGTTCTCCCTCCGGAAAATGGTTCAGGGTATAATAACCGACCGGATGAAGCAATTCTCCGCCTGATTCCGAGCGGACACCTTCCGCACGTACTTCATGGATGTACTTTTCACGCAATCCGTTGACATAAATCCTGGCGGACATTCTGTCTTCGGAAACCTCTGCCCGGGTTACCGGGTGCTCCTGGCGGTTGATGACCGGGCTGCCGTATTTACGCTGATAGATATAGGTAAATCCGGTAACCTGATAACTTCCGGGATCCGAAGCTGACTCCGGGTCTGCCGGTTCTGTAAACGTAATTGTAAATCCGTTCGACTCCGCTTCCATGGTTTTCATTTCGAACGGCTGCCTCTCATTCCAGCGTAATCGGTCGATCCCGTATGGAGCCCGTCCTGTGGATGACCAGCCACGGTTTGTCATACCGGCAAAGATCGTGTTATCCGGCCCCCAGGCCAGTTTGATCACTCCGGACCGGAACCCTTCCCTGAAACCGAAGACAACCCCCTGATACTCTCCGTTTACCTTTTCAAGAAAAACTCTCATGAGCTTCGAGTGCCCCTGGTCTGCGACAAGAAACTGGCCTCCATACGGCCCAACCTGGCTATCGTTTTCGATCAGCAGGATATCGGCAGTTGAAATTCCCATTACCGCATGCGGGAACCAGACAGCCGGAAGCTTGAGTTCAGGAAATTGTTCTTCATATTCAAACAGCGGCAGTTCCTGTGTATCATCGATAGAGGCAACTTCCTCATAGGTAAGGTCGATCGGAGATCCCGGCAGGTGGCTCCATTTGAGCCCCTCCGGGTTTCCGGCAAAATCACCCTCCTCAAGGTGGGTCATCCAGCCGGAACCGATCCAGTCACCCTGGTTCTCTGTGTAGAAGATATCCCCTTCCGTATTCAGGCCGAAGCCGAGCGGCGAACGCAGGCCGGATGCAAAGGGTTTCATCTCTCCTTCTTCTGTAATATGAACCATCCAGCCTCTCCAGTCGGTCAGACTGGATCCATGCCCAATCCAGGAGAGATTCAGGGTCACCATCATATCACCATTTGGTAAAAATTTTGGCCCATAGGAGTATTCATGGTAATTCCCGGTTAATGGCCAGCGATAGATAGTGGAAAAGTGGTCGGCCTCCCCGTCCCCGTTCCGGTCTTCCAGACGAACCAGGTCTCCCCGTTGCGCGATAATCCAGCTCCCGTCCCGATAGGCAATACCCAAAGGCTCATGCAATCCTTGTGCAAACCTGCTGAAGTGAGGATTTTCGCTGCCAGGATCGGCGATTTGCCAAACTTCACCACGCCTTGTCGGCACCATCAAAGAACCGTTTTCGTCGAAGGCAAGCCCACTCGCTTCCAGTACAACTCCTTCGGGAACCGGTAACGGGTCGATCGGGTAGTAGGCTGACTCCGCTTGAGCTTGAGCGGATTGTGCATGTAGATGGCCATCTGTAAGAAAGAGTGCCAGTAGCGCCAGGAGAAGAACAGCTCGGAGAAGATAGAATCGAATCATATTGAGTTTATTACATGTCATGGGACATCCTGTGGAGTATTCACTACCAAATCAGTTCATACCGAACTTCAGCCAGATTTGAATTCTGTAAAATCGGAAGTGTGAGAAGCAGAAGTTCACCGGACTCACGGATTTCGATATCGGGAACCAGGCTGTCCGGCAGCCGTACATAGAAGTTCCCGTTTACCCTGAAAATTCTATTGGAGATCTGGTCCAGTTCAGAACCGGCAGCCAGCACAGCAACGTAACCCGGCCTGGCTTCATCGGCCTGGTACCTCAGAACTCTTACAAGTGACCGGTTGGTTTCATCAGGAGTGATCTCATCGTCAATCTGAATTCCATCTATGCGGTTTCTGAACATGGGGAATCCGTTATCCCGAATCAGATATTCTTGTCCGCTCAGGCGAGCCGGCAGATTGTCAATATACGTAACAGAATTTCCTTCCGAACGCGCCAACACAAACAGGGATTTATCCTCAATCGATGCATTCAACGGCACCAAAAGCTGCTCTTCGCCTCTTCCTCTCCACATCTGTGTAACATCTGCAAAAGGGCCCCTCCAGAATTTCAGAAGTGTTGCATTGAATAGATCATAACTGTAGTGCATCCTTTCCGCACTCCCGACAGACAGAGTGTGAGTCCGTTTTTCATCCCCATAGTTGGTAAATCCTCCAAGAAGCTCCGGATGATCCGGTTCCGGTATCACAACCAGCGGGTTGTTCACAGAGTAACTGGCAGATGGGCCATCGGAACCGAGTGGCCGGCGTTCCATGTTCGGCCCCTCATAATAGAGCCAGAGATCTCTGCTCCAGGTTCTCTGGAAATAGCTCATCTCAAGTTGATGAGTACCTGCTTCAAGATGAATGATATTTCCCAGAAGGTGATAATCAATCTCACCGTCATTCGGGATGACCAGGTCCCCGTTGATATAGAGATTTCCTCCATTGCTTATTTGGGTCTGAAAAAGGTACTCCCCGGAGACCGGGACCTCAAGCTCTCCGGAGAAACGGGCGGCATAATACTCATTTTTCGGGCTTATCCCCGTTACATCGAAAGATTCGGTAACTCCCTCTGCAAGTACATCCGTGAGTTGGCCAAAATCCGGCAGGCGGACTCCATTGAAATCATAGACTGTATAGCTGAGCTCACCAAGCCGGAGGGAGTCTGTCAGTTCATATGTTTTATATCGAAAATTTCGAAAGGCGACAGGCCCGTGGTCACCCTGGATCAAAATCGGCGCGTGAGGGACCTCTGTTTGTGAAACCGCTCCCCGTGTCGGTCCGGTAAGTTCAATCTCTTCCTGTATGAGCTGGCCATTGAGCCGGACAAATTCGAATCTGGCATTTTGAACCTTATTTCCATCCCGGTCAAACCGGGGTGCCCGAAAGAGTACATGAAACTCCTGCCAAAGTCCCGGTGCCAACCCTGCGTTTACCAACGGGGCGTGGCCCTCATAGCCACGTTCTCCTTCAGGCTGCGATTCGTCCCAGCGTTCATAGATCCCTCCAATATCGGAGTATAAAGGGTTTTCACTTCCCCAGCTGTCCAGAATTTGCAGTTCGTAACGGCTCTGAAGATAGATTCCGGAGTTGGAACCCCTGGGAACCAGAAATTCTATTTTCAGTTCGATATCACCATGCTCAAGATTGGTGACGAGATTCGTATCCTCGTTGCCTGTTGGCAGGTTCGCGAGGATTCCGCTCCCCTCCTCTGCCTGGATCGAATGATCCGTCAGATAGTCGGATTGTACCGCTCCTGCGATCTGCCAGTTCCTGCCCGGCGCCTGAAACGGCTCCAGGCTCTGCAGGAGAATCCGATTAAAGGGAAGTTCCTGAAGTTCTTCGGAGGCATCCGGCCCCGGTTCACTGCTCTGACAGGCAGTATATAAAAAGAAGGCTAGAGCCAGACACAATAATTTATTCATATCTCAAGGTATGGACGTTCTGAATAAATACAACAGGTTGGTTATAGGATATAGGAGATATAGAGTACCGATTGTCTGTGTAAAGTAAGACAGTCCGCAACCTGATTCCCCCCAGAAAAGATTCAGGAATATAAACATTGCCCGGACATTAAGTGATGATATAAAAATAGCCGGGAATGATCCCGGCTATTCTATCTGGTCAGGAACCTCACTATTCCAGGCCGAGAACCCGTCTGTTCAGATCTTCATCAGCTCCTGCTCCGGCAAAGTCATCAAATGCCTTCTCCGTCTTACGGATCATATGGCTGGCAATAAACGGAGCACCCTCCGCTGCTCCATCTTCGGGATGTTTCAGACAGCACTCCCACTCGAGCACGGCCCAGCCGTCAAAATCGTACTGCGCCAGTTTGCTGAAAATAGCACTGAAATTGACATCTCCGTCCCCCAGTGACCGGAACCTTCCGGGCCGGTCAACCCAGCCCTGGTAACCGCCATAGATACCGGATCGCCCGGTCGGGTTGAATTCGGCATCCTTCACATGGAACATCCGGATTCGCTCATGATAAATATCAATAAAGTCGATATAGTCAAGTTGCTGCAGAACGAAATGGCTCGGATCATAGAGAATATTGGCCCGGGGATGGTTGCCGGTCGCCTCCAGAAATTTCTCGTAGGTCACTCCGTCGTGCAGATCCTCACCGGGGTGGAGTTCGTAACAGACATCCACACCCGCCTCGTCAAAGGCGTTCAGGATCGGAACCCACCGTTTTGCCAGCTCTTCAAAACCGGTGTCAACCAGGCCGGCAGGACGCTGAGGCCACGGGTAGACAGTATGCCAGAGCAGAGCCCCGGAAAAACTGGCATGCTCGGTAATCCCCAGATTTTGGCTCGCTTTGGCCGCATACTTCATCTGGTTCACAGCCCACTCGGTTCTTGCCTTCGGGTTGTTGTGCACCTCCTCTGGTGCAAATCCGTCAAACAGCTCATCGTAAGCCGGATGGACGGCAACCAGCTGGCCCTGCAGGTGTGTGGAAAGTTCAGTGATTTCCAACCCTGCCTCATGGACAATTCCTTGTACTTCATCGGCATAGGTTTTGCTCTCAGCCAGTTTCTGCAAATCGACACAGCGGCCGTCCCACGAAGGGATCTGAACCCCCTTGTACCCCAGGCCGGCAACCCATTTGCAAATAGATTTCAGATTGTTAAACGGTTCCTCATCGCCCATAAACTGGGCCAGAAAAATAGCAGGTCCTTTCATAGTTCCACTCGTTTTTTACAGGTTATTGATTCATTCAGATTTCAGTCTCTCCCGGAAATTCAGGAAGAGAAGGGTGTCCATTTCTTGTCACTTTTACTGGATGCAATGACCGTCTCAAGAAAGGCGATACCCCGCACTCCGTCATGCACATCCGGGAAGTCGGTATACATCGGGTCAGGAGTCTCTCCATTGATCCGGCTTTGCAACGTACGTGCCACATTTCGATAGATATTGGCGAACGCCTCAAGAAATCCTTCCGGATGGCCTGCCGGAATCCGTGTATGGGCAGCCGCAGTTTCACCCAGATAACCCAGCCCGGTGCGGTAGACCTGCATCGGTTTGTCCAGATGTTTGACAAGAAGTGTATTCGGCTCTTGCTGATGCCACTCCAGCCCACCATTCTCACCGTATACAAAGATTTTTAAATTGTTCTCCTCACCGACACTGATCTGGCTGGCATGCAGAACTCCTTTGGCTCCTTTCTCCAGGCGCAGCAATATATTTCCGTCATCATCCAGAGTCCTGCCATCCACAAAGGCAGTCAAATCCGCACAAAGTTCGGTAATCTTCAGGCCGGTAATGTATTCGGCCAGGTTTTCAGCGTGCGTGCCGATATCCCCCATCGCGCCAGCCGGCCCCGCTTTCTTCGGATCCGTTCTCCAGGAGGCCTGTTTGTTATCCGACTCTTCCAGCTTTGTAGCGAGCCAGCCCTGGGGGTACTCAACCACGACCTTTCGAATCTTGCCAAGAGCTCCCTTTTTTACCATCTCCCTCGCCTGCTTGACCATGGGATAGCCGGTATAGTTGTGAGTGAGTGCAAACGTTAACCCGGTTTTTTCAACCAGTGAGGCCAGCTCTTTAGCCTCCTTCATATTTACCGTCATCGGTTTGTCACAGACAACATGAAACCCGTTCTCAAGGGCCATTTTAGCAGGTGGAAAGTGTACATGATTCGGTGTCACGATCGAAACGAAATCCATTCGCTCACCTTCTGGCAGCGCTTTCTCTTTCTCAAACATCTCTTCAAAGGTACCGTAAACACGATCCGGCGGCAGATAGAGCTGTTTTCCGGTTTTCTTCGACCGCTCAGGATTGCTGCTGAATGCACCGCAGACAAATTCAATCTGTCCGTCCAGTGCAGCTGCTTTCCGGTGAACATCTCCGATAAAGGCGCCGATTCCGCCTCCTACCATTCCCATCCTAATCTTTCTGCTCATTTCTTATTCTGATTTGATTTATTGTTTCGGTTGAATCGATATAATCTTCTGTAGAAACTGTACAGAGTGCTGAAACCAAATTTCTCGGTGAATAGTGCAGGTTAACCTGCATCTGTACTTTGATAGAATGTAACAATCTGTCCTGCAATGACCAAAGTATGGAAGCAGTACCAGGGACTTTTCACTCAATTTTGCAGAGTAGTCAAAAACTGGATAACATCACGGATCTCACTTCTGCTCAACACATTTCCCATAGCCGGCATGGCAGAGGGTGCATTTTGCCACTCTGTAATCTCATTTTTAGGAATTGTCTCTGTTCCGGTCCCGGTTTGAACGGCAACGGTAGTGTCGGATTCCTCCAGAAGGGTTCCCTGAACCGTCTCGCCACCATCAAGAGTCAACATCACAATGGAATATCCAGGTGTCACCCGTCCGGTCGGATCCACCAGTGCTTCCAGCATATCTTCCCGGCCCAACCTGGACCCTGCTCCTGTAAGTTCCGGTCCGATTTCGCTGCCCTGCCCGCCAACAACGTGGCAGCGTATGCATTGAGCGGCTGCACTCTGATAAAAGATACTTCTGCCGCGGAACATGTTCCCCCCATAGAGTGATTCCTGATACTGTGCAACAGGGTCATCCGCCGGTTTGGATGCGTGATACACTTCGAGACGGCTGTTCAGAGATTCATCGTCTGCCGCTTCGACAGCCATCATCAGGTCTAGCTGAACCTCAGGTGCCAGTTCACCCGATTCCAGATTGTCAAGCATCGACCCGAGTGCCTCATGAGATTCGGAACTGTCCAATTCACCGAGAGTTTCAAAAACAGTTCTCTTCTCTTCACTGCCTCCCTCATCATAGGCTGTCTGGAGCAGGTCGACAATCGAAGCATCCGGCAGATTCAGCTCCGGGATCATACCAAGCGCAGCCATCCTGACCGATTGATCGTTATCTTCCAACGCCGATTGAATCACCTCTTCAATCTCGTCATACTCAAAGGATTGAAGTGCAGTCATTGCTGCGATTCGAACATCCGAGTCAGAGTCATCCTGAAACATTGTACGGATGTCTGCAATCGAGTTTGAATACCCTACTCCACCGAGCATCTCGATCGCTGCAACCCTAATTGCGGAACTATTGCTCGAAAGCAGATCTGAAATACCGGATTCAATCGCCTGATGAACGTCTGCAGGGTCGTTGGAGATCTGCCCACGATGACGGCCGGTCACACGGTCGAAGATGGACGGCTCCTCCCAGAAGCGGAGGGTGTTAAGTGCTTCGATACGAAGATCCTCCGAAATATCATTTCTCAATGAAAATGCAAGAAGACGATCAGCATGTTCTGCCTCCCCAAGGTAGAGGTTGGCATTGATTGCCCGGCGCAGCAAGGGTTCATTCAGAATCCTGGATTGGTCCAGCATCGATGCAAGTGCAGGAAAGGCGTCCATAATATAGTGGTCATCACTGATTGCCCGGGCGGCATCCGTCACGATCCACTCATTATCGTCCTCCAGGAACCGGGCGACGCCCGGATGCTGCAAACGCTTCAGGCTGATCACGGCAGCTGTTCGAACTGCATCCGACGGATGGTTGCTGAGGTTTGCCAGGCCTTCTCCATTGCCCATACGGGCCAATGCGATCGCACCGGCATGACGAAGATAGACGTCCTCATCACTGTTCTCCTCAAGCATCCCTATGACCCCTTCCATGGCCGGAGCATAGGAGATACGGCCAAGTGCTTCTGTCGCAAAAAACCGAACCCGCGCATTTTCATCCTGAAGCAGTGGAATCATCTCCTCTGCAGCTGGTTCATAACGGACATCTCCCAACATTTTGAGTGCCTGTGCCCGGACTTCCGAATCGGAATCGTCGAGCAGCCCAAGAAGAGGTTCAACGGCATCGGGCTCGTTTCTTCCGATCTGAGCAATTCCCCAGATCGCGTGAATACGTGCAAGCTGTTCATTGGAGGATTCCAGATGAGGCAGAAACAGATCCACATCACCCCGTTTTGCAATTTCAAACTGCGCCTTCTGCCGGACTCTCATATCTTCGTGTCCCAAAAGCCTCCCCAACTCTTCTCCCGGCCGGCCTGAGAAATCCTCCGCCAGCAGATTCTTCACTTCAAGCCGGACAGGTGCATCCGCGGTTTCCGGGGTATCCAGTTTCCAGATTCTGCCAGTTTCACTCTTGCCCCATCCCTGAATCCAGTCTGTCATGTAGAGAGCGCCGTCCGGGCCAACATCGAGTCCTACCGGCAGGATACCTCTGAGAACCTCTTCGTCCGACGCAAGCTCAAAGGAGGCGCCACTCTCTTCCAGAGTAAATGCGTAAAGAGGTGAATTTGAAGCGTTTCCACGGAAAGAGATAATAAAAAAGTGGTCATTCCACTCTTCACTCAGTGCCGTCCCCGGATTATACGTCATACCCGTCGGGCCGGCATGGTAGTTGGCGAGCGGTGGCAGGATATGGGCAGCCTGTCCTTCATATCTCGGCACATAATACTCTTCATCCATCCAAACCTTGTAGGAGTTGTTTTTGGAATCTGTATACTTCCCGAACTGCCAGTTGGTCCGCCAGCCGCTGTCCGAACCATTGACCAGGTATTGAATCCGCTCCTCTTCTCCCGGATGATCCCCGTCATTATCTACTGTAATCAGATTCCCGTATTTGTCGAATACAAATTCATGGGTATTTCGTAATCCGGTTGCAAATACTTCAAAATTACTTCCGTCCGGTTCCGACCGGAGAATTCCTCCCTGATTCGGCGAATAGTGATGGTTCCCTTCCTGATCGATGACATTATAACCCATATCGCCGATACCCCAATATATCCGTCCGTCAGGTCCTACCGTTGCACCGGACATGCCGTGCCCGCTGAATCCGATATGTACATTGTAGCCATGGCTGATCGACTCTTTCCAGTCCCCCATACCGTCTCCGTCTGTATCCCGAACCCTCCACATATCGGGCCCGACTCCGATAAATACGTCCTCATCATACAGGGTAATTGCCCCTGCCACATCCGTTATCTCTTCATGAAAATCACGAATATAGAGCCTCGCCTCATCGGCCGTTCCATTGCCGGATTGATCGGAAATGGCCCAAACCTCCTCTTTTTGGACAGTCAGGTCGCGCCAGTCATGAGAACCGTCTTCATTGAAATCATCGAACCAGCTATTCTCCTCACTCCGTTCCGGAGACAACTCCTCCCGAAGAAACGCTCTCCGGTCCTCTACCGATTCCCAGGTCATTGATGCGACAAGCCAGCTTTGATCCCGACTCCGAATATCGAATTCAGAACTAGTACTACGGTTAGTCACAGTGATCCAGGCTCTGCCTGAATCATCCATTTTGAGTGCAATGGCATCCTTCACAAGATCCTCTGTCGCCCAGAGCGAGAGGTCCAGCCCATCCGCCAGTGTTAGAGAGGTATTCTGTTTAAACTCCTCTTCCACTTCAACCGTCTGATCATCCGTGGTCTCAAAAACTTCCGGCTCCGGGCCAGGCCCGGAACAAGATAGTAAACCGGTGGCAAGGATAAGAAGCAGAAGAGATCTGGCAATAGTAAATGAAATTCCCGAAGCATTCGTAAGCGTACAGCTGGGTCGACTCATGGCAGATATGTTTATGAAATGGGTTAAAATCGTTCCGTAAAAATAATATAACAGATTCGAACTCCGTTCTGTCAGGGACAACATTATACACCGATTGATCAGATAAATCAACGGATTAGGGTGTGGTTCAAAGACTTTATTAAATCCCTGTAAATAGTATTTTAAATGGAGTCTGCCAGAAGCCGGTTAAATGTATACCAGCAAAGGGAAACGACAACTATTATATGATCGACTGAAATGAAATCACTCCTTTCAATTATCACACTGCTTCTACTGTGTTGCGGATCGATTCAGGGCCAGGATACGGTTATCAACCCGCTTCAGCCGGGAATATTTACAATTGACGATCGTGCAATCGTATTTAAAAATGTGAACCTGATACCGATGGACCGTAATGAAGTCGTACGGAACCAAACGGTAATCATCGAAGGTGACAGGATCAGTAAAACAGGCCCGGACCATGAGGTCTCTATCCCTGCCGGGGCTACAGTGATCCAGGCAGACGGGAAGTATCTGATTCCCGGCCTTGCTGAAATGCATGGACACGTTCCATCCCTTGCCAGTTCACCTGAGCGATATCTGGAAGATGTCCTGTTCCTCTATCTGGCCGGCGGAGTGACAACTGTTCGCGGAATGTTGGGCCATCCCGGCCAGCTTCGGCTTAAAGAGCAGATCGAAAAGAGTATCCTCCCCGGGCCAAACCTCTATCTTGCCGGCCCAAGTTTCAGCGGCAACAGCGTCGATTCTCCGGAAGAGGCCTCAGAGAGGGTATTTCAACAGAGTGAGGAGGGCTGGGATCTCCTGAAAGTACACCCTGGGCTTACCCTGGAAGAGTATCGGGCAATGGCTGAGAGCGCCCGAACAGTCGGGATCCCGTTTGCAGGGCATGTTCCGGCTGATGTTGGCCTCGAAGAGGCGTTGCGCCTCGGTCAGCAAACCATTGACCATCTGGATGGGTATATTGGATATATGGATGCGTTCGACGAGCCTGTAACGGAAGAAGAGTTGAATGAAGTCGTTGAGCTCACACTGCAGTACGATGCATGGGTTGTCCCGACAATGGCACTCTGGGAAACCATCATTGGTGCGGCTGATCACAACGATATAGCCGGTTATGAGGAACTGCGATTCATCCCACGCGAGATCAGAGAGGAGTGGATGGGTTATTTGCATAATCAGGCGGCCAGTCCGGGGTATGATCCTGAATCGAATCAGATTCATGCTGAAAACAGGCTAAAACTCCTGAAAGCTCTAAGCGACGGTGGGGTTCCTATTCTGTTGGGAACGGACGCTCCCCAGCTGTTTAGCGTGCCTGGCCTTTCCATGCAACGCGAAATCCCTCTTATGGAGAGAGCCGGCCTCACTCCCTTTGAGATTCTGGAGAGCGGGACAAAAAATGTAGGTGACTACTTTTCCAACCGGGATGACTTTGGAATCATTGCAGAGGGGTATCGTGCAGATCTACTGCTATTACCGGAAAACCCGTTGAATGACCTTTCTGTTCTTCAAAATCATGATGGTGTGATGGTTCGGGGTATCTGGTTCCCGAGAGAGGTCATAGATGAAAAACTTGCGGAGATTGAGCAGGCCTACCGGTAAAACCGGAGGGTATCCTGCCCCTACAGGGCGGTAAATGCCTGATCCGGTTCCATTGCCAGAACCGTTTCTGACATCAATTGTATCAGACTCCTGATATCAGAGGCCGAAGCAACCTCAACGGGTGAATGCATGTATCGAAGCGGGAGTGATATGAGTGCACTCGGGATGCCGGTCCGTTGAAAAAAGATACTGTCGGTATCAGTTCCGGTACGTACACTGGTAGCTTCATGCTGAATGCTGATCTTTTTTTTAGCGGCTGTTTTTTCAATCAGTGAGACGAGAGCCGGATGATTCGCGCCACCATGCTGAACCGATGGCCCGCCCCCTAACTTTATCTGGCCATATTCTCTCTGGTCAACACCGGGAATATCGGTGGCATGTGTCACGTCGGTCACAAGTGCAGCTTCCGGCATATGCCGGTAACTCATCATTCTTGCGCCGAAGCCTCCCACCTCTTCCTGAACCGAGTTGAGTGCCAATACATTGACCCGTAGTTTGGATTTCTTCCTGGAGAGTTCTTCGATAACCCTGGCAATAATAAAACCACCGATCCGGTTGTCCAGTGCACGAGCTGTCAAAATCTCGTCATTTAACAGTTCCAGGTCTTCAGTATAGGTTACAGGGTCTCCGATCTGGACAACCTCCAGCGCTTCTTCTCTGGAGGTTACACCGATATCAACATAGATATCTTTCCAGGAAGGCTGTTTGCCTCCTCCGTTCTTTTTATCCTGCAGGTGGATCGCTTTGTTGCCGGTTACCCCGGTAACCCTCCCCTTTCTGGAGTGGATGCTGACGCGTCGTGCACGTGCTATTGTTGAATCGCTACCCCCCAGCCTGTTCAGATAGACAAACCCGTCATCTGAAATATGCTGTACAACCATTCCGATCTCATCCGCATGCGCTTCAAGCATCACGGTCATGACATCAGGATTTACATTGAGCACCGCCGTTGCAGAGCCATATGCATCCGTTTCTACTTTGTCTGCAATCGGTTTCAGATAGCTGGTCCAAACCTTCTGGCCTCCGGTTTCATACCCGACCGGGCTTGGAGTGATCAGCAGCTCTTCCAAAAAATCCTGGGCTTCTTTATCAAACATCACCATACAGTATATCTTACACGATTTTTCTGATATTTTTCCGAAGACAATATACATGGATTTAAGGAAAACTGTCACAGGAGGCTTTGCAAAACCTAAACCTTCTAAATCCCCCTTTTTTTTCAGTGTCAAACACCCCATCTTTGACCACAAATTCAATTGCTGATTTCATGGACAAAAGTACACAGTACAAGATTTTTAATGATCCGGTACATGGGTTTATTACTGTACCCAAGGGGATCATCCTGAAAATGATCGATCACCCGTATGTCCAGCGGCTGCGGAGAATTCGTCAGCTGGGGCTCGGCTATCTTGTATTTCCGGCTGCCGAACATTCCCGGTTTTCACATGCAATCGGCGCTCTCGAACTCGGACAGCGTGTACTGAAAAACCTGAAGGAGAAAGATACCACAATCAGCGATGCAGAGGTAGAGGGTACTCTTCTTGCCATTCTGCTTCATGACATCGGCCACGGCCCCCTCTCCCATACGCTGGAACACACACTGATTCGGAATTTCAATCACGAAATGATGAGCCTGGCCATCATGCAGGATTTAAACCGCCAGTTTGACGGTGCCCTGCAGACTGCGATCGAAATTTTTACCGATCAATACCCCAAAAAATTTCTGCATCAGCTGATCTCATCCCAGCTGGACATGGACCGTCTTGATTACCTGAAGCGGGACAGCTTTTTTACTGGCGTATCGGAGGGTTCGGTCGGCATAAATCGTATCCTGAAGACCATGAGGGTATTCAAAGGGAACGTAGTCATAGAGAAGAAAGGGATCTATGCAGTCGAAAACTACATTCTTTCACGACGGCTGATGTACATGCAGGTATACTTGCACAAGACTGTTCTGGCAGCAGATACACTGCTCCGTATGATTTTTCGAAGGGTACAGGCTCTGATTGACGAAGGCAAGAAACTCACCCACTCCTCCGAAGCTTTACAATATTTCCTGGAGAGCAAGCCGTCTGCCCGCAAAATCATTGACAAGCGTACACTCGACATGTATACCCGTCTTGACGATCACGACCTCTATACAAGCATCAAACAGTGGAGCCGTTCGGATGACCCGCTGCTATCGGACCTCTGTTACCGATTCCTGAACCGGGTTCTGAACCGGACCACCTTTCTGGACCGGAAACCGGGAAAAAATATGAAGAGAATGATCCACGAACGAACGGTTGCCTTACTCACAGAAAATGGCCTGCCGAATGATGATGATTCGGCATCACACTATTACCATTTCGATGAGAGCTTTAGTGAAGCTTACAAATATGAAAATGAAGGGATCTGGATTCTCGATGATGACGAGAGAGCTATAGAGTTTTCACGGGCCGCTGATACCCAGAGTATCATTGCACTGACCAAACCTGTCGTCAAACCCTATGTCGTCCACTTGAAAGAGATTGAGTGGTGAAAACGTGTACCGTCAACCATACCAGTTACAACACTGGTAACTGACTCCTAGGAACCGATCAGCGCCATCAGGTCCTGCTCCTTGAACGGTTTTTGAAGGTAACCGTTAAAACCGGCGTTGAGTATGCGTTCCCGGTTGCCTCGCCGATTTATGGCCGTCACGGCAATAATAGGAAGCTCTGTCAAGTTATTTTCAGGTTTTCTGATCATTTCGATCGCCTCGATCCCGTCCATAACCGGCATCATGATATCCATAAGAATCAGATCCGGTGATTCAGACAGAACTTTTTCAACTGCCTCTTTTCCATTTTGAGCTTCAATCAGTTCAAATCCGTGACGCTCCAGCATGATGCGAAGCAGCGTACGGTTGGTCGTAACATCATCTACGATGAGAATCTTACGAATGTTTTCCCTGTTATTGACGAGTCGCAACCCGGGACGCTGGCTCTCCTCTCTGTCATTCAGAATACTCTCAATCTGGTCCAGAAGGCGCCCGCCGTTATCTGCAATTGTCTGAAGGTAGTCGAGCTGTTTTTCATTCAGTTCAGAGTCCGTCAGTAACACTTCACAATAGCCCATAATGGAATTCAGCGGGGTTTTGAGCTTATGAGATACCTTTTCAAGCTTTATTGCAATCGGATCAAACGGCTGTGTGTTTCGTTCATGTACTTCAAGATTGATCTGGAGAAGCGCCCCGACGTGGACTCCCATCTTTGTCCGGACCGGCTGAAGATATAACTGCCGTTCACGGGATCTGTCCCTGATATCGGTGAATGTACAGAACTCCGACTTGGAGTGGAACGCCTCAATCAGATCAGACGGAAGATCAGTTTCAGACAACTTTTTCCCTATTAACTCCGCATCCGTCATCTCGAAAAGTTCGATGAACTTCTGATTAAAGAATCGAATGGTTTCAGTTCTGTCGACAACCAGAAGTGCACTTTGTGTATAGCCGGAGATGGCATTCATCGATGCAAGGTGCTCCTCCTGTTGTTTCTCTATCTCCCGTTTCAACTTATTCTGTTGAAGAATGAGATAAATTCCGAATAGTAAAAGCAGAGAAACCAGTATGACTAGAAACGTTACCAACATGTAATATGAGATAATTTAATACAAATTCTGACCCCGGACATCTGAACCATCTTTTGAAACAACTGTTTACATGAAACTGATTGACAACAGTCTTTCCATATCCCTGTTATCAGTCATTTTAAAATAATCTTTAATCGGGGAAAAAGCGCATTAGTCTTTTTTAATGGATAAAGCAATAAAACGTCACGGAGAGGCTATAGAGGGGGTTTAATCGCTTTAAAAAGATTAGAATTTATTAGTATAATCCCATTTTCTTCGATATTTGACAAAACTGAGCTCCTCTCCGTCACGCCTCTCTGTCTCTTCCCATACGGTTGATATCTTGTCCCGGTACTCGGGAAACCATCTGTCTCCATCGTACTTCTGATGGATTTCAGTAATATAAAGTTCATCAGCACGATCAATGGTCTGTCTGTAGATCTCACTTCCCCCGATAACAAACACTTTTTCGAATTGTGTAACCAGATCAAGAGCCTCACTGATTGAGCGACAGGTCCTCACCTGATCATAGGAACGGCTCCGGGTAACCACGAAATTCTCTCTGCCCGGCAGAGGTTTTTCACCTATCTCTTCAAAGACCCCCCTTCCCATAATAACAGGATGCCCTTTTGTCGTCTGTACAAAGTGCTTCATATCTTCCGGATAGTGCCAGGGCAATTCCCCATCGGCACCAATTAACAGATCGGGATCGTGGGCAGCAATCAGACAGAGCGTCATACAGCTACTTCAAACCGGATGGACGGTTGCGGGTTGTAGTTATGCAGAGTAAAATCTTCGAATTCAAGCTCATCAACCGGTTTGTCAGCAATTCTCAACTCCGGCAATTTTCCAGGAGTACGCTGGATCTGCTCCTTTAAACCATCGATATGGTTTACATAAATATGGGCATCCACAATCGTATGAGCAAACGTACCGGGCGTAAGCCCTGTCTCCCGGGCAACTGCCATTGTAAGTGCAGAGTAGCAGGCGAGGTTAAAAGGAATACCAAGAGCGATATCACCGGATCGTTGTGTCAGATGACAGTTCAGCCTCCCGTCACTGACATTAAAAATATACATGAGGTGACAAGGCGGAAGCGACATCTCATCCAGCAAGCCCGGATGCCAGGCACTGACTACAATCCGCCGGCTGTTGGGATTCGTCTTCAGCATATCAATGGCACGTTGAACCTGATCAAACTCCTTTCGTTTCCATTGCATCGAATCTGAATCGCCATTTGCAAGGTACTTCTTACCGTTATCCGCCTCCATATATGGAAATCGCCGCCACAAGACCGGGTAGATCGGGCCGACAAAACCATCCTCATCCGCCCAGGCGTCCCAGATGTGGCAATCCTTCTCATCCCGAAGCCAACGAATGTGATCCTCCCCTCTCAGGTACCAGAGAAGCTCCAGAATCACAGATCGGAAATAAACTTTCTTCGTTGTTAAAAGGGGAAATCCCTCAGACAAGTCGACTTTATAGTGTTCAGCAAAACAGGAGATAGTGTCCGTACCGGTTCGATTCTCTTTTCGTACACCATTCTCAAGTACATTCTTTACCAGATCCAAATATGCTTTCATCTACCTGTTTATGGTTTAGGTGTGTTCTGTATTCTATATAAGAAGGCTTCTATAAATTTGCTCTAAAAATTGCGTAAAACCAAACCGTAACGACCGTTTTAAACAACCGGCAGAACCAAATATGCAATCCCGAAATAGATCAGCAGGCCGGTTACATCGACAATCGTTGTAATCAGCGGGCTGCTGGCGAGAGCAGGGTCAATATTCACTTTCGTCAGGATAAACGGCAGCACCGTTCCGATCAGGTTCGCGATCAACACAATGGCAACCATTGAGAGACCTACGATAACACCTACCTCCCAGCCGCCCCGAAATATTCCAAGAAGCGAACTTGCCAGCCCCATCAACAGCCCCAGCAAGAGTCCGACCAAAATCTCTTTCCCGGCTACCCGAAACCAGTGAGAAAGTTTTACGTCGCCGATCGCTATCGCCCGGACCATAATGGTTGCGGATTGCGCCCCTGTATTCCCCCCGCTGTCGATCAGAAGCGGAATAAAGAATGCCAGGGCCACTGTGGTCGCCAGCATCTCTTCGAAGTACTCAATGACCCCGGAGCTCAACAGGTTGACGACAACCAGTATGATAAGCCAGTTTATTCTTTTGGAAAATAGTGTCCAGACAGAAGTCTCCCGGTACGTTCTTTTCAGAGGAGCGATCGCAGCACCCTTGTGGAAATCTTCAGTAGCCTCTTCCTGTGCAATGTCGATGATATCATCAATCGTAACAATTCCTATGAGAATGCCGTCTGAATCTACCACCGGCATAGCCACCCGGTCATATTTACTCAAGAGTTCAACTGCATACTCCTGGTCATCGAAGGCGTTGAGCGCGACGAAAGAGTCATCCGTTATATCGGCAATTTTCTCGTCGGGGTCTGCAAGAATCAATTGAGTGAGCCTGAGATCATCGATCAGCTTCTCATTCTCATCCACAACGTAGATCACATTGACTGTCTCGGCACTAAAGCCGAATTGACGTATATGGCGCATGGCATGATCCACTGTCCAGTCCATCCTCACCTTTACATACCGCGATGTCATCTGACGGCCTACGCTCTCCTTCGGGTACCCCAGCATCTTCCGAACCTCTTGAAGCTCATCCAGATTCAGAGAGTGCATCAGGCGCTGCGTGAGATGTCCGGGAAGTTCTTCGAGAAGTGTTACCCTGTCATCCGGCTCCAGATTTGACATCACATCGGCAAGCTGCTTGCGTGTGAGAAAGTCGAGAAGCTCTACCTCCTTAACGTTGCTGAGATGAGAAAAGACCTCGGCTGCCTTGTCCTTTTTCAGCAGGCGAAAAACAACAACTGCGATACGGGTATCAAGCTCTTCAATCCACTCGGCTACGTCGACTGCAGGGATATCCTGAAGAGACTCTTTCAGAGTCACCCAATCTTTATTCTCAATCAGCTCCTCAAACTCGGGTTTCAGCAATTCAATCATAGGATGGCCGACAATTTTTCAAATTTCATTCCCGGATTCTGTCGTCAGTCAGTTACTTTACAGAAATCGGGGTACATCAAAGCCTCCTGTCAAGAAGTTTGACAGACTTTAAAGGAAGAAAGGTACTAAGAATAAGGCTTTCTTCTACAATAAAACGACGTTCAGAATCATGAATATTAACCCTTCCATCCGGCTGCTCACTCTGCTGCAACGGCAGTGCAGGGCACCTGTAGTCAGGAATCAGCCTTCTCTTTCTTCAGCTCCCTGTACGCCATTTCAGCGGCAAACTGTTCTGCCTGTTTTTTACTCTTTCCACTGCCGTGTCCATACTCTACATCATCAATCGTGACAGACACATTGAACGTCTTGTTGTGTCCTGGCCCCTCTTCAGAGATGACCCGGTAGCAGGGAAGCGGCCTTTTTTCAGCCTGGGTATATTCCAGAAGCAGGCTTTTGTAGTTATCAATCCTGGTCGTCATCTCACCCAAATCGATCTGATCTTCAAGCACTCTCTCAACGAACCGATAGGCCATATCATACCCTTTGGTC
>JBBDRW010000132.1:0-25244 GCA_040905265.1 Balneolaceae bacterium
CAGATGGATCGTCATGTTGCTGCTGCTCATAATGATCAGTTCGTGATGGTTGGACAGAGCCTACGAGACTCTGACTGAATAGTGTGCCTGTTCGATAATCAATGTTTATTCATGGAACAACGTCCATGCCCTGTCCTGCAAACCGGCCGTTTGATGCCGGACCGACGGACTATTTATAGCTACGCTGCTTGAGTTCGACAAATTCAAAGTTGAGATCTTCCTTGTGAAGCTCCGTCTCCAGCCTGCCGTTCAGCCCTTTGAACTCCCAGGCTGACACATAGGAGAAATCTTCATCATTCCGGAGAGCTTCTCCCTCTTCCGTCTGATGTTCGTCCCTCAAATGGCAACCGCAAGACTCATCCCGCTGGAGGGCATCCATTGCCATGAGCTCCGCCAGTTCGAAGAAATCTGCCACGCGGCCGGCAAACTCGAGATACTTGTTGTAGTAAGTTGCTTCACCCGGTACCCGGACGTTCTTCCAGAATTCATCCCGGAGCGAACGGATCTCATCAATCGCCTGCTGCAACCCTTCCTTGTTACGGGAAATTCCGACCTTGTCCCACATGATCTTGCCGAGCTCCCGGTGGAATTCGATCACCGACTTATCCCCTTTGACACCAAGAAGTTTGTCAATATGGCCTTTTGCATTGCTTGCCGCTTCTTCAAAGGCATCATGGGCCGTATCGATGGAAGAGACATCGTCGTTGGCTATGTAATTACCGAGCGTATAGGGAATCACAAAATAGCCGTCAGCCAGCCCCTGCATCAGAGCGCTCGCTCCAAGACGGTTCGCTCCGTGATCCGAAAAGTTTGCCTCTCCGGCTACGAACAGGCCGGGTACATTGCTCATCAGGTTGTAGTCAACCCAGAGCCCACCCATTGTGTAGTGAACAGCCGGGAAGATCCGCATCGGCGTCTCGTACGGGTTCTCACCGGTGATGTTTTCATACATGTCGAAGAGGTTGCCATACTTGGCAGCAATCGCCTCTCTCCCATCCCGTTCGATCGCATCCCGAAAATCGAGATAGACCGCACGCCCGGTATCGCCGACGCCCAGCCCTTCATCGCAGACAATCTTGGCATTCCGGGAGGCGACATCTCTGGGCACCAGATTTCCAAAACTCGGATATTTCTCTTCGAGATAGTAGAACCGCTCTTCATCCGGAATTTGTGACGGCTTTCGAGTATCATCCTTGTCACGCGGAACCCAGACACGTCCGTCATTCCGGAGGCTCTCGCTCATCAAAGTCAGTTTCGACTGATAATCTCCCGAAACCGGGATACAGGTGGGATGGATCTGTACATAGCAAGGGTTGGCGAAGGCCGCTCCCCTCTTGTGGCATCGCCATGCAGCCGTTACGTTGGAGTTTTTAGCATTGGTTGAGAGATAAAAGACATTGCCATACCCGCCTGTACAGAGGATCACCGCGTCTGCGGCCCATTTCTGAATCTTTCCACTGATCAGATCTCGTGTAATGATACCTCTCGCCTTCCCGTCCACGGTAACCAGATCCAGCATTTCTTGCCGCGGATGGTAGTCGATTTTACCGGCATGAACCTGCCGCATCATCGCCTGGTAGGCGCCCAGAAGCAGCTGCTGTCCTGTCTGGCCGCGTGCATAAAAGGTTCTCGATACCTGCGCGCCACCGAACGACCGGTTGTCAAGCTGGCCGCCATACTCCCGGGCAAACGGCACACCCTGCGCCACAGCCTGATCGATGATGTTATTGGCAACCTGTGCCAGGCGGTAGACATTGGCCTCTCTGGAGCGGTAGTCGCCTCCCTTGATGGTGTCATAGAACAGCCGCCAGATACTGTCCCCGTCATTCGGATAGTTTTTAGCGGCATTGATCCCTCCCTGAGCGGCAATACTGTGGGCACGCCGGGCTGAATCCTGGATACAGAAGCTTTGCACCTCATATCCGAGTTCTGCAAGGCTTGCAGCCACAGAGGCTCCTGCAAGGCCCGTCCCCACCACAATCACCTTGTGCTTCCGCTTGTTGTTCGGCGAGAGCAGCTTGATCTCATTCAGGTGTCGTTCCCATTTCTGCTCCAGTGGGCCGGAAGGTACGTTGGAATCTAATTTCATTTCAGTGTTGTTGATTGAATCAATACGGTGGTGTTTGTCCTTGTCTGTTTTGCGATTCATCTGATTGGAATCACGTCAATGCGACTCCGGTCCGGGGAAAAGCTGTCTGAAATCGGCCATCCGAGACCGGCAAGATCAACCGCTGATCAGGGGGCCCGCCCCCCCGGTGAAATAGATATATAAAGGAATAAAAAGAAACCCGACTGCCAACAAGACGGCAAGAATTGCTCCTATGGTGTAGATCAAAACCGATGCCTTCCGGCTTTTCACTCCAAGGGAGGTAAAAGCGCTCCAGACTCCGTGCCCGAGGTGTGTTCCTAGAAGTATCATCACAAAGGTATAGCCAAATGCGTAGACCGGATTCTGAAACGTCTCCAGAACGAGAGAACGGATATCGTGTGTTACCTGTCCATCTATCTCAACGTTGCCCATATCACCCAGGGCAAACGTATTCAGGTGAAAAATCACGAAAATAAACAGGATCAGCCCGGTAAAGGCCATGCTTCTCGAACTCATCCCCTGCCGGCTCGGTTCTCCTTTGCTGCTATAGACGTTGTAGTGGCTGGGACGCGCTTTTCGCCTTTTTAGCCAGATGGAGATGCCGATCCATGCATGAAGAACAAACACAATGAGAAGTCCGGCTCTTGCAATCCAGAGAAGCGGCCCGAAACTGTGCAGTATCATGGAGTAACGATTCATGGCTTCGGAATCTCCAAAAATGGTCAGGTTGCCTGACAAATGGAACATGACGAAAAAGAGAAGCAGAAGGCCGGTAATCCCGGTCAGGATCTTGCGGCCCACCTGGGATTGTGCGGCTTCGATGATTGATGGCATACGTACGTAGTTCAGTTAGTCGGTATTCAAATGGAGGCTTTGGAAAATCATTTTTCAATTCTTCAGATACCTTCAAAATTCGCTTCTTTTAGTTTAAAAGGCAAGGTTTAATCAGTATGGAGACATTGCAAAACCAGGTTTTTCAAAGTCTCCGGTATCTCTGTCTTCTCAATGCTCTTTTTTCTACTTTGATTCCATGAAAATCTACACCAAAACCGGAGATACCGGAGAGACTTCACTCTACGGCGGAACACGTGTTCCCAAAAATGAACTGCGAATCGAAGCGTATGGGACGGTGGATGAGCTGAACTCTCTGCTGGGTCATTGTCTCTCTCACAGTCCTGCAGACCGGATCTGTGGTATACTTAATGCCATACAGCAACAGCTGTTTCGTGTAGGTGCAGACCTGGCGACACCGGAGGATGCAAAAGCCCGAATTGAGAGGGTTGATGAATCAGTGATCCTTGAACTGGAGAGCCACATTGATGAGCTGCAGGAGCAACTGCCCCCGCTGAAACATTTTATTCTGCCGGGAGGGTCGACAACGGGAGCGACCATTCACCTCGCGCGAACCGTCTGCCGGAGAGCGGAACGGATTGTGGTTAGCTGCCACTCACGAGAACCGGTAAATCCGATGATTATCACCTATCTGAACCGGCTTTCCGATCTTCTCTTTGTCATGGCCCGATATGAGAACCAGCAGCAGAATGAGCCGGAAACACCCTGGATTCCGGATCGAAAAAAGTGAGGGACAACGATTCAATGGTCGCGGTTCGCTGCGATCACAAACGGACAGTGCCGGTGCGGGTGCCTCATTATATGTACCGGGCAGTCGAATGCCATCTCGATAATGTCCGCCTGAAATACGTCATTGGGAGTTCCCAATGCATAGCTTTTCCCATCCTTCATGATGTTAATCACATCTGCATACTGAGCTGCCAGGTTCAGATCGTGAAGGATCATCAAGACCCCAACATTCTGACGCGACAACTGTCTGACCAGATGCATGATACTGTGCTGATACGAAAGGTCAAGGCTGTTGAGTGGTTCGTCAAGTAACAGGCAGCTCGGCAGGCCGCTTTCAATCCGATCCCATAGCTGTGCCAGCATTCTTGCTAACTGAACACGCTGTTTCTCCCCTCCCGAAAGCGTCGGGAATTGACGATCGGTCAGGTGCTCTACACCTGCCCGAACCATGCACTCCATAGCGATATCCCGGTCCCGGGCCGATTCAAAGCCTCTTGTGTACGGAGATCTTCCGATCAAGACAACCTCCAGTGCCGTAAACGAGAAAGAGAGCTGTAGATTCTGCATCATTACGGCCCGTTTCCGGGCCAAATGGAGAGGTTCTACCTGTTGCAGGCTTCTGCCCTCGACCCGCACTTCTCCGGAAAGCGGTTTGATATCTCCGGTCAGTGTCTTCAGGAACGTCGATTTACCGGCTCCGTTTTTACCCAGAATTACGGATAGAGTTCCCGGTTCGATCTCCATGGAGACATCCCGGACCAGGGTATGTCCATCGATTTGTACGGTAATGTTTGTTGCTGAAATCATCGAGATAATAGGTAACAGGTGATTGGTTGAAACATCCACTAATTCGCAAACCTGATAACGGAATCAGAGGTAACCACTTAACTCCCGATTCCGCAACAACAACCAGAGAAAAAAGGGAGCTCCGATAAAGGCGGTAATCACACCAATCGGAAGTTCTGCCGGAGCGACGATCGTACGAGCCAGCAGGTCGGACCCAAGCAGGAGTACCCCTCCCAATAGCGCTGAGCCCGGCATCAGAAACCGGTGATCAGGGCCGATCCACAAGCGGAGGATATGTGGAACAACCAGGCCAACAAAGCCTATTATTCCACTTACTGAAACAGCCGCTCCGATTGCCAGGCCGACAAACACAACGATCACCTTTTTCAACCGCTCTACCCGAACGCCCAGATGTTTTGCTTCCGATTCTCCCAACAAAATCGCATTCAGCCCCTTGGAGAGGCGGGGCAAAAAGAGAACGGCGGCCAATACAAATGGGAGTACAACCCAGACCGACTCCCACATCGCACCCCCCAGGCTGCCCAGCATCCAGAAGGTAAGATCCCGTAGCTGTTCATCATTTGCCTTAAAGATCATGAACCCGATTGCGGCTTGTGCCAGAGCATTGACGGCAATACCGGCCAGCAGCATGGTCGCTACATTGGTTTTCCCATTTGCTGTGGAGAGCCGGTAGACAATCAGTGTCGCACTTGTGCCGCCAAGGAAAGCGGCCACCGGTATCAGAAAACTCCCAAGCAGCTCCACAAAACGGAAGGACAACGAACTGAGTACGATCATGGAGATCGCTGTGGCAAGTGCCGCCCCGCTGGATACCCCGATCAGGCCGGGATCAGCCAGCGGGTTACGGAATAACCCCTGCATCGCCGCGCCGGAGACGGCCAGCGCCGACCCGACAAGGACGGCAAGCAGCACCCTTGGCAGCCGGATATTGAGCAGGATGGAGGATTGAACCGGTTCATACAACCAGGGCGATGTTATCCCGATCCGCTCCATCAATATCCCTGTCACCTGCCAGGGAGAGATCGATACGGAGCCGATCCCGACTGAGAGTATGATCATCCAGAAGAGAAGCAGGGCCAATCCTGCCATCACAAGGAATGAGAGCCGAAATCGGGGTAGTGTGGACCAGCGGGAGATGTAACGGGCTATGGCGCTCACTCTGCCTGTCTGATCTCAGTTCCAGGGTGCAGAAACTCCATCAAATCCAGGACAGCCTGCCCCATCCTGGGCCCAAAACCCAACAGGTAACTGCCATCCATGGAGTGGATCCGGTTGTTTTTTGCAGCATCCGTCAGGCTGACACCGGGAGCCTGACGAACCCACTCCGTGCCTCCAACACTCTGCAAACCACTATTCATCATCAGGATCACACTCGGATTGACGGCAACGACCGCTTCAGGAGTTAGTGGTTTGTACCCCTCAAACTCGTCGAACGCGTTTACCCCACCGGCGAGTTCAATCATCGTTTTTGCTGAGGTCCGGTTCCCTGCAACCATCAGATGGTTTGGCCCCCTGGCGTAGATAAAGAGAACGACCGGACGGCTTTCAAGCATGTCATGAAGTGTTGCCGCTCTCTCCAGATCCATTGCCAATCTGCGAGACACCTCCATCGCCCTCTCCTCCCGGCCGAGAACGGCGCCCAATTGCTCGACCCTCTCAAATGCAGCGTCAACGGTTTCATCGGCGCTTACTATCAGGAGCGGCGCTCCGGTACTCCGAATCTGGCGGAGAGCCGTTTCCGGGCCGGCCGCCCCACTGGCAAGAATCAGGGTCGGTTCCATCGACAAGACTCCTTCAGCAGAGAGATTCCGGGTAAAGGATACTTTCGGGATGGCTGCTGTCTCCTCGGGGTAGAGGCTCGATTCATCCACTGCAACCAGGTTCTCCTCTGCCCCAAGCGCAAAGATCGTCTCGGTTACCGCGCTCCCGATCGAAACGATCCGTGAACGGTCTGAAATATCGACGGTTACTCCGTCTGCACCTGTATAGGTTGCTTGAGCCGTCACCTGAGGAGTCGCAGCCAGAAACGTCAGAAAAGTGATGAGAGGCACTAATCGCAGGAACCCTGCCGGGTGGCAGCACAAGCCTGTAATGTTATAACCGGTAGAAATCATCTTCTGCTTTATCACTCTGTTTCCTCGCTCTCTTTTAATTGGTTCGTGATGGTTCTCCAGGATTCCAGCTCCGGCTTACCCGGCTTTCGGGCGCCAAAGAAGGTGGCGATCTGCTCACCCTCGGAATCGAACAGCTCCAGGGATGTTACAGTGCCATCTTTCGTCGGTTTTTCCACGATCCAGCTTTCTGCAATCTGATCTTCTCTCAGATGCAGGTTGAACTCCTGATCCAGTACATTCAGCCAGGAATCCATTTTTCGGATCGTCTGAACCGGGCCGCTGTGTATCTGAATCATCCCGCTGTTTTTTACAAAGACCATGATGTGCACATCTTCCGCGGACGCGAGATGGAGCATCCGGTCCGTAGCTCTGTTCGATACTTTCCAGGTAAACCTCCCCCTTCCCAACCGCAGTGCATCAGTTCGATCAACATTGAATTTTTTCAGCAGCGGGAAAAAATCGTGCGTGTCTTCCAGCCCGGCCCATGCATCCAAAAAGAGATCCTTGTCAATCTGATCCGGCGACAAGTACTCATGTTTGTCAGTTTGCCGGCTGACGGTGATGTCAGGGCTCTGATCTGAGTGCCTGAACTGTTCAATGAGCTGTCGGTAGAGATCCATTTTCGTCTCATCCCTGAGATAGATCTTGTGAACCGCGTCCCCTGCTCTGTCAAAAAACTGGAGGCTGTGAAGAGTTCCTTTCGGATTCCGTACCGGAACTGCATACCCGAACCCCCACCGTTTATGAAAGATCCTCAGATCAATCTGTTCATCCAGTACAAGCCCCGCATGGCCCTGAAAGGATACGTTTCGATACAATCCGGTCTTTTCATGAACCGCAGAGGCATTCCTGGTCAACGCCATCAGGCGGCCCAGAGGCTCCAAATTCATGAAGATTTCTTCCCAGTGAGGCGTCAGCCGGATTACATCCACACCGTCACAGACAGATGCAATCAATTCCGCCTCACTGACTCCGAGCTGATCAGCTGCGTCTCTGGATCTGAGCTTCGGGTACTCTCGTTTCAGCTCCTCCCAGCGGGTTTTTAGTTGTTGTGGGTTCGAAAGAGGTTCTGTTATGGTTTTCATAGAGTTTTCAATGGGTATGAGAGTTTTTGTTCAAGATCAGGCAAGAGCCATTCAGAATAGCTCTTGCCTGATCAGCCGGTTTCTCAGTTCAGCTCCCGCAACCCTTCGGTCATCTGAATTGCATAGCGAAAGGTGTAGTACTGGCTTGCAGGACGCGTTGCAAGGTTTGCAAACTCGGCCGTATCCGTTTCAGGATTTCCCTGGTAGTAGCTCTGGATCTGCACTTTCGCATAATGGTTCTCATCCGCGGTTTTTATCAGAATGGTGACATCCTCTTTGGCAAGAATGGCATGGGCGGGACTCCCCTCGGTGCCTGTATAGATATACCAGCCGTCCAGTCCCTGAATGGCCATCTCCTCATTTGTATCAGCACCATATCCGCTGGAGGGTGCGAGTTCAATCTGATCGAAAGGAACATCCAGAAGTATGGCACCGGCAGCACCCGGGCCGCTCACACCGGAGTTCACGATCATGCTGCTCCCGGAGAAGCCAATATCCCAGTTTGCAGAGGCTGAATCGTCTGAAGCCACGACATCTCCGGTTCTCAGGCTGAACAGGACGTAGGATGGATTGGGGTCCGTCCGGTCTGCCGGTGCATGAAGGTCTTCTACCTGATTCGCCTCGATTTCCGATCCGGGAGGCTCCTCTTCATTGCCGGTAGTACTGTCGCTGCATGCGACAGTGATGAATAACGAGATACTAATTAGGGATAGGTACGTATATATGTTGGTATGCATCTGTTTCTGTGATGATTATGTTGTGTGATGGATTCTGTGTTTGGTACAGTTTTAATCGTGTCGCGTCAATCAAGCTGATGTGAAGGTTTCCCCGGGATTGGCACGACAAGAATACCGGGCAAACTACAATCGAATGGACGCTTGCAGATACCATAACCGGCCCGGTAAGTAGGGTACATTGATGTTTGAATAGTCCAGCAGATTGTCTACACCGGCCTGAACGGTAAGTTTATCAAAGAGTTCACGGGAGAGAGCGGCATTCCAGACCTGGTACCCCGGTTCATGCTCGTTATCATCGACATAACCGTTGCCATTGCTGTCAAAGAGGCCATATTTTCCTCTGAAAATCCCGCGGATATTTGCACCCCAGCCGGTATCATCTTCATAAAAAAGCTTTACGTTCCCCGAGTGCCTCGAGCGGTTGAACATCGGCCGGTGAGAAATATCCGTTCTTTGAATGATCTCCCCGTCTTCACCCTGAACCGTACGCTCGGCGGCGACTCTTTTTCGGGCATCCAGCAATTGATATCCCAGAGATGCATGCAAACCCCGGCCAAAACCCCACCTCAGTTCCGCTTCCATCCCTGTTGTGTAGACTTCATCCACATTGAAATAGCTGTATACAGACTGGCCATTTGTCTTGCGGGCAACAGGAGCTGTCTCGATCAGGCCGGTAACGTAATTGCGGAACAGATTGATTCTCAGCCGGAGATCCTCAACCATGTCCAGGTCAAACCCGGTATTGACAGCCCAGGAGGATTCAGCACGGATCTCTTCAAGTTGATCGGCCGGAATCAGAATCTGGCTGATCTGACCCTCCTGTTGCAATCTCCGGAGTCCGTCTGCTACTGTACTGGAGCCGAAGACACTATATCCTGCCGTCGAGTTGGTAAAGTCGAGAAAGAGTTGACGGAATTCAGGAGCCTTAAACCCCCTGCCTGCCGAGACACGCAACTGCAGCCAGTCAGTCGACCGGTATCTGACGGAAAGTTTCGGGCTCACCTGGGATCGGTATTCACTGTGTATGTCATACCGAAGGCCACCCGTTACTTCAAAATCGATAACGGGGTTCCAGCTATGCTGAAGAAATGCAAAGGTCGTCGTAAACCCGGGTTGCCCCGGGTACCGTTCTGCCTTCAGGTGTTCAACAATCAACCCGCTGCCGAGTACGGAGTGGTGCATATCATCCCAGCGATACCCCGCCTGAAATTCCGGTTTGTGATAGTACTGCTGAAAGCTTGTATGTTCGTAAAGCTCCCCGTTTTCACGGAACCGCAATCTCGAGTCCGTTTTGTAAAAACTGGTCACCATCGTCAGGTCGATATCAAACCGGTCATACGGCGTATATGCAACGGACGACCTCGCCAGCAGATCTTCCCGTCCGGCATGAGTGTCGAGGAGCTTCTCTTCCCCCTCCTCATCTACGATAGAGCTGCGGTCATCCTGTGATTCGTTGAAATACCGAAGAGATCCCGACAGGCTGAGCCGGTCGGTCATCTCCAGATCTGTGCGATAGTTCACTGTATAGTTCTCAAAATCAGGAACGGTCTTTGATACCGATGAAGGGTTCATCCGATATCCTCCCGAACTGTTTCTGTTGGCAAAAAAACCGTGATTCCACCTTTCGGTATTCAGAGTCATATCTGCCGAAAGATCCAGCGTATTGTTTTCTCCATATCGGGTCGTGACTGCCCACGAGAACGGATCGGAACTCTCCTGAGTAATAATATTTACGACACCTGCAAGTGCATCACTGCCCCACAAGGCTGATGAAGGGCCTTTTACGATTTCTATCTGTTGCACATTTCGAACCGAGACTCTTGTCAGGTCCAGGGTTCCGGCCGTTCTACCTATCACAGGGTTTCCATCGATCATCACCAGTGTATAATCGGGATTAAAACCCTGAACCTGGAGTCCTGTGCCATGATCATTGACGATCTGCATTCCGGTCTGTTCACTCAGAATATCACTCAGACGCATACTTCCGGTCTGCCGGATCTCCCTGCCGGTTACAAGCTGTACCGGAATCGGGACGTCCTCGATATCCCGACGGGTACGTGTGGCGGTAACTACCAGCGTCTCAGACCGGTATGTAACCTGTTTCAATGTGACTGTCACCTTCTCATTCTTTTTAATCTGATCGGCTGTTACGGAGACGGACGTGTCTTCGTAACCAACCCTGGAGAGAACAATAGTGTAGCGGGCCAACTCGTCGAAATCATCCAGCTCGACCTCAAATGTCCCGTCTTCCCGGCTTATAGCCTGGCGGCCGTTCTCCACGACCTCTATCTGTACAAGAGCAAGGGGCGATTGATTTTCATCTGTAACGACCCCCTGCAATATCTGGGCTGCAGTTGGAACGGCATCAAACCCGGCAAAAAACAGAAGAATGACGAAAAAATACCTGTTCATAAAATTTCCGGTTGCGTTTTAATCTTTCAGAAGCTTATGTTTGCGTCAAGTTTATTTAGACTTAGTCCAAATAAAAACTAAAAGATGTCATTCATGCATAGGAAAGAGCAGGTTGGCAAAAGTAAAACCGGGCATGACTATGACACGAGACTGGCTAACCAATTGATTGACAATGAAAAACAGGTATGTAAACCGTGCAAAGATTAGCGAATCAAAATTCCGTGATCTTCTTCGCTTCTTCTCTCTGGATCTCACAGCCATTCAAATTGCCAAATTGACCGGGCTAAACCGGAATACCGTGAACCGGTATCTGACTGAAATCCGGAAAAAAATCACCCGCTTCTCCGAGCTGACCTCTCCTGTATCGGTACAACGTCCCCGTTTTGAAGAGCCAGGAAACCAGAGCTCATGGTCCATTCTGATCAAAGAGCATGAGACACTGATCTATACAGATACAATCCCGGGGGAGTGGATTTCCAATTCCGGAAAAGATGAGATACATATACTTCTAAAACGATACGGATTTGACCTTCTGATCGACCTGAAGAGTAACAGACATTACACCCTCCTTCGTGAACATGGCGATCCGGCCCGCCACAGGATCACCGTTAACCGTCTGGAAAGTTTCTGGGGAAGTGCCAGTTCGAGGCTGGTTAAATTCAAGGGAATGCACTCATCGACCTTCCGGTACCATCTGAAAGAGTGTGAATTCCGGTTCAACTACCGGGACAGGGATCTCTACCCGTTTCTCTTGAAGATTCTACGCAATGACCCCCTGTTTTAGTCAAGATCGTTGCAGAGGCGTGTAGAAATAAAACAGGTTCATGACTACCATCTTTGCTGACACTCGCTTCTTAATGGTGAAGCGGCAGGCCGATGTCTCTTCCACAGCAGAAACCGCCCTGCCTTTCCGGTGGGCTTCGTGTCAGTCAAACCGGCTTCTCAGAAAGTCCAGCGCAGCATCAGGTTCAGGTTCCGTCCCGGCATGGGGGCATCCCTGTTTTCAACCCGGCTCAGGTGGTCCCGATACTTCTCATTGAGCAGATTGTCCAGCCGCAAACTGAGCGTAACTCCCTCACCGAAACGATATCCGGCATCCGCACCGATCAATAGGTAGCCGTCAGTGGCCTCTTCATTCGGAGCAACATGGCGCTGCGGGCTCACAACCCTCACACGAGGCCCTCCCCAGATTCTGGTATCATCATACATCAGATGCAGGCTTGTGCGCAGCGGAGGCATAAAGGTCAGGTTGTTCTGCACATCGGTTCTCTCCTTCCCGCGAACAAAGTCCACCCCGGCCCCGGCACTCCATCTGTCGGACAGTGCCGCTTCCGCAAAGATTTCAAACCCGTACAGATGGACATTCTTGGAACCGTACTGGAAGACAGGAAGCCCGGAGGGCTCATGAACTTCTCCGGTCGGAAAGAAGTCCACATAATGGTCGATCCGGTTGGCAAAGAGCGAGAGTTCGGCTTGCAGCGGCCCGGAACGATGCTTCAGAAACAGGTCCAGCCCAAGGCTGTATTCATTTTCCAGGTTCGGGTCTCCGATATCGAACGAACCTGCAGCTGCATGCGCGGCAAAGGAGTAGAGCTCTTCCACCGACGGGGTACGGTATGCCCGGGCTGCCTGGATACCGGCCGTCCAGTTCGCTGCAGGAGACATATTCAGCCCGATTGCACCGGACAGGATCCGGTCTGAACGATCTTCAAATGCTTCGGCATCGGGAAAAAGTTCATTGGGTTTTACAAAGGTCTTTTTCAGCTCGATCCGTCCTCCGGTTTTAAGCGTCAGAATTTCACTGAGCGTAAACTCTTCATAGAGATATCCGGCCAGAAAGTAACCACTGGCGTTGGGAGTCAGGGCATCAACTCCGCCGACAGCTATTTCCGAATAGTTCATGCTGAACCCGATCGCGCCCTCAGCACTGCCTGCCGGGCGATGCCGCAGAGTCAGCGAACTGCTGACCGACTGTTGGGAGAACGAGATATCTACAGACTCGCTCGCAGTACCATCCGGCTCCCGCACTATGCCCACTTCATCGTGCCGGTAGTCACTGTATTGAACCCGCAGCTCGGCATGGTCGATCAACCGGTTCAGGTCCCAGGTCGATAGCCCTTGCAGGTTGACTCGGTTCATCCGGATTTCAATGGATTCATTCGGGTCGTCGATCGATTCCGGCAGGCCGTACGTATAGTCCATCCCGGATAGCGAGACCCCGGCCTCGAACAGCCCGGCCCGATACCCGGCCCCTCCTCCAAAACTGATATTTTGCAGGGCTGTATCCGGAAGCCTCCCCTCCGGGGTTTGCAAATCTCCTCCGTCCCGGTAGATCATCCTGCCGGTAACAGCAAAACGGTCCGTTCCATACTGTCCCCGCAGAAGACCGGCCCCCATCTTGTTCATGGTAGCAGCGTGCGTTGCCACAGTACCGCTTGCTCCACGGTCCCACTGCTGTGGCATATCGTTACTGAACATATTGACAACCCCTCCGATGGCACTCGACCCGTACAACAGGCTGGCTGGCCCGCGAACCACTTCGACACGATCCATCGAAAGCGGGTCCATGGCAACCGCATGGTCAACAGCCGTACTGGAGAGATCCCCCATTCTCTCCCCGTTCTGCAATACAAGTACCCGGTCTCCGTCAAACCCGCGGATCACAGGCCTTGCCGGGGCGGAGCCATAGGAGCGTGTGGTTACACCGGGACTTCCGTCAAGAATCTCCCCCAGACTCGGAGCCGCTTTACGCTGAAGCGTTTCAGCATTCATCGACTGTGCCGGCTGATAGTGTACGTTGCGGCCCAGCGGTGATCCGGTCACAATGATATCCTCCCCTTCAAGCGTCTGTTGTTCCAACCGGATTGTAAGTCCTGATTCAGCCGGATGCCTGACTGTGACAATACGTTGCTGATAGCCAATCGAGCGGACCCTCAACGTGTAGGTTCCCACGGATACATTCGGAATCATGAACTCACCATCGGCATCGGCAGCTACTCCCCGGTCGAGTTCCTCAATCTGAACCGATGCTCCCGGTATCGACTCTTCGCTCTCAGCATCCAGGACAATACCTGTCAGAGGATCATTCACCTGAATATCTCGCGCTTCCATCTGTTTGGCGGCCAACAGTAAAAATAGCGTAGTTGCCAACAGAGATTTCTGTATCAGGATGAGAAACCTGTGTCTGAATAATTTCTTCATATCAAATCGTCTTGTTTTTATTTTATTCGCAATGTAATAAATATTTAGTCTAGTCTAAAAATTAATTTATCAGTCTCAATCAGCACAGTGGCCGGGGAAACTTCTGCCACGATGGTTTGATAGTTTTACCCGAACCAGGAAAACCGCATAGTATGGGTACAGGAATTCGTTGAGTGTTCAGAGTTCTTCCGTTTCAGCCGCAGTTCCTGCCGGGTAGTTATGTATTTTTTGTGGTGGTAGCAGCCCGTGTGGACTTGCTGGCAGCGCAGTCTGCAGACAGACTCTCAGAATAGATGGAAGAATGATCAGAAAGTGAGAGGCGGAGCTCGCAGATAGAAACCGGGGAGAGATTCAAAGAACCATTCCGGCTTTAATGACGTTCGACACAATCCGGGCACTCCAGCCACTCTTCGCTCGGGATTCGCTGAATGGCTTCCGGGCTATTCCCCTTTTCAAAAACCGGCTTGAAGAGCGTCTTCCCTTCCGGATGTTCCGTCCCGCATTGATGGCAACTGGCATAGCGGTCCAGCCTGAGCGGTGTGTAGCCGGTCACGACCCATCCGTCATGCCCCTGATGTGCAGCCAGGCTCTCCAGGGCGGCGCGAACGGTCTGGGATTTATTCCCCCCATAGAAGCGGCCTGCAAGATCATCCAACAGCTCTACGGTAGATGGGTCGAGTGTAAAGTTTAGTCGTTTCATAGTTCTCAGGCACTTTGGCTTGTATCAGACTCATCCGCTGCCATCGAGGAACTCTCCCCCCTGGAAGCAATCGGATGATGCTTGTGGCTCTTGTTGCTGCACCGTCGATGATGCCGATAGTTAAACCAGTGTCCGGAAATGAGAACCAGGCTGCCGGCAATCGTCGCGATGGTTTCAAACAGGATCCCCAGCCATAGATGGCCAATCCCCCACCCTCCGACAACCAGTATAAATCCGGAAAGAAGCAGGGTTGTGATCTTCCTGTCATAATGGCTTCTCCTGGAAGCATAGAAAATGATCGGGATCAACAGAAGAATAAAGAGCGGATGTACCCAATCATGAAGCACCGGGACAAACGACCAAAGCGGGAGAATGGACATCAAGACCGGGAAAAAAAGGCAGTGGATAGCGCAAACTGTAGAGACCCCGATTCCAAACCGGTCCCACAAGAGAGTCGCCGTAATACTTTTTTCAGGCAAAATGAGTAGTGATTATTCAGTTTTTAAGTGTGTATTAATATACACACTATACGTACACTCATGCAACCATAAATTTATAGACGAGAGAAAATGAGTACCGATAGTCCGGATACATCGGAAGTGAGCCGGCCAGCGGCGGGCAATGGGTCCTCACAACATGGATGGATAATCAGTTGGATGATCCGCGAAACGTCTACTTCTCATTTTACGTTCAAACCTGATTTCCCTACTTTACCCGCCCTTTTGTATTCCGTATTCTATATTCTTACTCCTGAATTCAACAACCTGAATCCTGACCCCTGGCACCATGTCCCTGATGATCTCTGTCTCCGGTATCCGAGGAATTTTCGGAACTGACCTTACACCGGATGTTCTTGTTCAATTTACAGCTGCATACGGTACCTGGTTAAAAGGCGGCACAGTAGTAATCGGCCGTGACTCTCGGGTAACAGGAGAAATTTGCGAAGAGATTGTAAGTGCGACTCTTCGAAGCACCGGCTGTGATGTGATCCATGTTGGGGTTGTGCCCACTCCGACTGTCGCAATGTCTGTTCTCCGGCACGGTGCAGATGGTGGCATCATCCTGACGGCAAGCCATAATCCGGCCGAATGGAATGCGCTGAAGCTGTTGAACGGAAAAAGTGAGTTTTTGGATGCTGCCCAGGGGGAGGAAGTATTGCAACTATCCGGGGAGAAATCGTTCAGCTATAAAATGTATGATGGAATTGGTGTACGGTCTGACGATACAGATGCTGTCTCCAGCCACATTCAGGCCATTCTTAACCTTCCGTATATCGATCAGAAGTTGATACGTGATGCCGGTTTTACAGTAGCGGTCGATGCGGTCAACGGTGCCGGTTCTGTTGCTCTTCCCCGCTTGCTGGAGAGCCTGGGAGTGAACGTTCACAAACTTTATTGTGAACCCAACGGACTCTTTCCACACAACCCGGAACCCCTGCCTCAACACCTGACCGAAATCTGCAATGTGGTTCGTGAGAACGGATATGACCTGGGAATTGCTACCGATCCGGATGCCGACCGGCTTGCACTCATTGATGAGAATGGAAAACTGCTTGGCGAGGAGTATACACAGGTCTCGGCTTTTGATTTTATGCTTTCGAAACGTTCCGGGCCGACAGCTACCAATCTCTCCTCTTCCCGGGCAGCCGAGGATATTACTACACGGTTTGGCGAAATTTGCCACCGATCGGCTGTTGGCGAGATCAATGTGGTAAAAAAAATGCAGGAGACGGGTGCCGTGATCGGCGGGGAGGGAAATGGCGGTGTCATCAACCCGGATCTGCACTACGGCAGGGATGCCCTGGTTGGTTCAGCGATGTTTCTGCAGCTGCTGGCTGAACGCGAACTGTCTGCTTCAGAGTATCGCAATACCTTGCCGGACTATGCCATCATCAAGGACAGAATCCGCCTGGATGAACTCGGGATGGAGGCGGATGATGTCCTGGAGAAACTGGGCAGAACATTTGCGGATCAAAACCCGGATACAACAGATGGAGTCAAGATCAATTTCAGAGATGGATGGGTCCACTTCAGGAAATCCAATACCGAACCGATCGTCCGAATCTATGCGGAAGCAGCCACATCGGAACAAGCATCAGAACTGGCACAACGTGTGACCGTAAGCGTTCTTGACTGAGATTGGAGTTTGATTTCCCGATCTCTTTCGTATTTTAGCAGATATTGACAGATGGAGCCATTTTTAAAGCTGTCCAGGAGTTTGTCGGGATGATCTCTGTTGTGGAGCGGCTAACAACATACCCGCATTGAAACCCTCTGACTCTAACATATAAAACCACTGTTATGATCACATCGATGACCGGATTTGGCCGGGGCGAAGCTTCACATGACGGGCTCCTGGTAACGGTTGAAATTAAAACACTGAACAGCCGCTATCTGGATGTCTCTGCACGTATGCCCAGCCAGATCAGTAACAAGGAATTGAGTCTGAAAGAGCAGATTCAAGAGAAAATCCACCGCGGAAAGGTGAATGTATCGGTCAATGTGAACAAATCCAGGACTGGAGAGCCGGACATTACGTACAGCCCGGAATTGGTGAAGAGTTACAGTAAAATGCTGGATGAGATCAAAAACGTCAGCAACATTTCCCGGCCCCTCGAGCTGCGGGACCTGCTACGGTTTGAGGATATTTTTATCAACAAACCGGAGGATGAGTCGACCATTGAGTTGATCTGGAAACTGGTAAAGGAAGCGACGTCAAACGCCCTGGAGACAGTGAACCGGATGCGGGAAAAAGAGGGAGGCCAACTCAAAGAGGAGCTGAACAACCAGATTCTGGGAATTGAGGAGCTCCTGGAGAGTATTACTTCGATGGCTGTAGAACGTGCACCGGACGCTCAAAAAAGGCTGAAAGATCGGTTGGCCAATCTGCTTACGGATGACAAAGTCGATCCGGAACGCCTGGAGATGGAGATTGCACTACTGGCAGACAAAATGGACATCAATGAAGAGATTGTCCGCCTGAAATCACACCTGAAATTCTTCCATGAAGCACTGGAGAGCAGTGAATCGGTTGGAAGGAGACTCAACTTCCTGTGCCAGGAGATCAACCGGGAACTGAACACCATCGGTTCGAAAGCAAACGATACCGGAATATCACACCAGGTAGTTTTCGCGAAAGAGAAACTGGAACAGATCCGGGAGCAGGTACAGAATATTGAGTAACCGGCGCGGTGATATTATCATTCTGGTAGCACCCAGTGGCTCAGGCAAGTCAACGCTGGCCAACCTGTTACTTGAGGAGTTTGAAAACATCCGGTTTTCGGTCTCTGCCACAACCCGGCCTCCCCGTACAGGAGAAAAGGATGGCGTCAACTACCACTTTTTGACGCATGAGAAATTTCAGGAGAAAATTGATGCCGGAGAGTTCCTGGAATGGGAGGAGTTTTACAATGGAAACAGGTATGGAACACTTCGATCAGATGTTGAAAATCAGCGGGATAAAGGTTATTTTGTTTTGCTTGACATTGAAGTATTCGGTGCAACCCGTGTAAAGAAGATGTACGGGGAAGAGGCATTGAGTATTTTTATCAAGCCACCCTCTCTGGATGAGTTAAAAAAACGTCTGGAAGCAAGAGGTACCGAGACGGAAGAGTCGCTGAAAACCCGTCTTGAGCGTGCAGGAGAGGAGCTGACTTATGCCAGCCGGTTTGACAGGATCGTAGTGAACGACGACCTGGACGAAGCGTACCGGCAGGTCAAACTGGCCGTTACTGAATTCATGACAAGGAATAAATAATATGCCGATTCAAACATTAGATATTGAAAAGCTTGGCGAAGCAGCCAATAACAAGTATGAGATGATTGTGGTTATGTCCAAGCGCGCCCGGCAGATTGCTGCTCAGGAGAAGCTGGAGCTGGATGAAAAACTCAAGTACTTCGAAGGATTTGAAGACGAGGATGAATTCACGTTCAACGAAGAGCAAGAGCGTATTTCCCGTGCTTTTGAGAGACTGCCGCACGCAACCCAGCGCTCTGTCGATGAGCTGCTGGAGGAAAAAGTCTATTTCAACTACCCCAGCAAGGGTGAGTAATGGACTGGTCCGGCAAACGTATCTTGCTGGGCGTCACCGGAGGAATTGCAGCCTATAAATCCGTAATCCTCCTCCGGGAGTTTCAAAAAAAAGGAGCGGACGTCCGGGTCACCATGACCCCTTCTGCCACACGGTTTGTCGGCGTGGAGACATTTAAAGCTCTCAGCCGCCACGATGTTGCCGTAGACGTGTTTCATGATGGAGCCTCCCACGACTCCTGGACACGCCATATCCACTGGGGAGAATGGGCTGATCTGTTTCTGATCGCACCCTGTACTGCCAACACACTCTCCAAACTTGTCCAGGGGCAGGCGGACAACATGCTTACATCGGTAGCCCTGGCCGCGCGCTGCCCTCTCCTTCTCTGCCCAACCATGGATGCCGAAATGATCAACCATCCGGCTGTTGTCCGGAATCTTTCACTCGCATCGGAGATGGGTTATGCCATCCTTGAACCGGAGAGCGGTTACCTGGCAAGCGGCCTCACCGGAACTGGGCGGCTGCCGGAACCGGAACTCATTTTACGTACAGCAGGCCAGCTTCTCAAAGAAAAACGTGCAAACGGGCCTTTGGCCGGGAAAAAAGTGGTGGTGACGGCCGGCCCAACAAGAGAATTTATCGACCCTGTCCGTTTTATCTCCAACCCCAGCAGTGGCAAGATGGGAATCGCCATGGCAGTAGCAGCCAGAGCACTTGGCGGAGATGTAACCCTGCTTCACGGCCCACTCTCAACCACACTTCCAAAAGGAATCCGTGCCCTCCCGTTTACCTCGGCTGACGAACTCTATGAACTGATTCAGGAACATGCAGATGCCGGCCTGATCATAATGAGTGCGGCCGTTTCTGATTTTAAACCTGATCAGACCTATGGACAGAAAATGAAAAAAGAGACGGCCAGCCTCGATTTAAAACTCTCTCCCAATCCCGATATTCTCGCCTGGCTTGGCAGCCGGAAGAGAAGCGGACAGATCCTGATTGGTTTTGCCATGGAGACGGAGAATCTTGAAGAGAACGCCCGAATAAAGATGGAAAAGAAGAAGCTCGACTGGATCTGTGCGAACGACCTTACAGGAGAGGATTCAGGGTTCGAATCCGACCAGAATCAGATCATTTTGATAGGGCATGATTCTGAGACGCATTTCAAGGGAGACAAACAGACCATCGCAAAACAGATCCTGCTAAAAATATTCGACTCCTGACTCCTGTATACCAATCAACCAGAATACAAGCAGGCACCCCTCTGTATTCTGACTCCTTACTCCTGACTCCTCCTCTGCGCCGGATGTGATCCCTGGCTCGGATCACCGCTAATTCTCGGAGGGAGGTATCCATCCGGATACCCTGTCACATACTCTTCGCCAAACAGACGATTATGGATATCGGTATTCTTGTAGACTTCCCAGTCAAACTTTCCAGTCCTTCGCAGATAGAGAGTAATAAAGGAGGAGCTGATAACAATGAATGTGGAGTAGAGAATCGCCAGCCAAAGCATCTGGCTTTGAACCGGCTCCTGGAAACTGAGAAGGATAATCGCGAATGCGACTGGGCCATTCTGAATCCCGGTTTCAAGAGAGATCGCGCGCTGAAAAATCGGTGCCAGCCGAAATCCACGTGACACCCAATACCCGAACAGAAATCCGAACAGGCCAACACAGATTGATGCCACATAAATCTCCCAGGGGGTTTGCAGGAAGAGCCCTCCATGCCGGGCAAAGGCGGTACCGATCAGATAAAGAATCACAATAATCGCCATAAAACCCGCTGTATCTTCCGCCGTTTTGGCCCATACCCGAGATTTTGACCTGAGAACCATTCCAAGGCCGACCGGGATGAGAACGACGGCCAGAGACGAAATGATATTCATGGTTGGAATCACAAATTCGGAACTGCTCCCCTCCGCCTGTAGCATTTCAGTAATCTCTGCTGTATAACCGGATGCATACCACTCCAGAAGCAGCGGCATCATGAGGAGCGCCAGAAGGGTAGATGCGGTGGTCATTGCTATGCTCAGAGCTACTGACCCTCGGGCAAAGTAGGTAAACATGTTGGATGTGGTGCCCCCGGGAAGGCAGCCAATCAGGATCAGTGCAATCGCAAAGGCCGGCGGGAGTTGCAGCAGCCAGGAGAGGCCAAATGCAACCATAGGCATCAGGCCGAATTGTGAAAGAAACCCGATCAGGATTGCTCTCGGCCGGCGGCCTACGGTTCTGAAGTCATCCATGGTCAGGCTGGAACCCATTCCAAACATGATCACAAAAATCATCAGGCCGAGCAGCACCTGGTCTGCCGAATGCAGAAGTTGTGTATCAAATTCCATCATTCATTTCCCGGGTTACTGTTTCGCCTGATACATCTCGGTAATGACAGTTTCATACTTGTCATGAATTACGTGACGTTTCAGTTTATAGAGGTTTGTCAACTCCCTGCCGACTTCAAACTTCTCCGGCAGCAGGCGAACATCATGTATCTGTTCATAACTTTTAAACCCGTTGGCACGGGAGATGATCCTCTTTGCCTCTGAACGGATCATTTCATACGCTTTTTCTGAGGCTGCCAGGGATTCCAGCGAGTCGGCATCGACTCCCCGTTTTCGGAATTCTTCCGGATCCGGAACAATCAAGGCACTGATGTACTTCTGGTCCTGACCAACGATCATACAATTTTCGATATAAGGGCTCTGCCTCAGCCATAGCTCAATCGGTTCCGGCTCCAGGTTTTCACCGCTGGTGAGTACCACAGTCGATTTGCTCCGGCCAAGAATTTTCAAACAGTTGTTAAAGGTAACCATTCCGATATCTCCGGTTCTGAGCCAGCCGTCGACGACCGTCTCCCCTGATCTTTCAGGTTCCCGATAGTACCCTTTCATCACCTGTGGGCCGCGAACCCGGATCTCACCCCGCTTGCAGCGTCCTTCGTCTGGCATTGAGGTATTCGGAAAGAGGATTTCACCGGTCTCAAGATCGACAATTCTGATCTCCGTCCCTGCTACCAGCGGGCCGACAGTACCGATCACAACACGATCCACCGTCCGAACAGCAATGACCGGTGACGTCTCTGTCATGCCGTACCCCTCCAGCACCGGTATTCCGATATAGTTGAAAAAACGGTCGATCTCACCAGGCAGGGCGCCTCCGCCGGAGATCGTCGCTTTGAGAGACCCGCCCGCACTCATCCGGATTGGCTCCAGGACAGCTGCATTAAAGAACCCGTACCATGGAAGTATCAGCAGCAAGCGCAGCGAATGCCCCAAACTGAAAAGCAATCGCTTCCAGATCTTGCCGGGAGACATCTGCAGGTCATTCTGCGTCAGGTAGAAAAGGGAACTTTTGTAATAATGGCTCAAAAAATAGGCGGTGTGAAAAAGTAATCGACGCATAGGATGAGCCTCCTGAACACCTTTCAGTATTCGCTGGTGAAGACTCTCCCACAATCTGGGCGCGGAACCCATAAACGTTGGTTCAACCTGCTTCAGATCCTCTCCAAGTGTTCGGATAGAAGAGTAGTACGTACAGGTACCGCTGCTAATCGTATAGACTTCAAAAACACGTTCAAAAATATGCCAGATAGGAAGCAGGGAGAGTACCCGGTCCGTAAATGACAGGGATACCGGAATCACACTTGTCTGAGACATCATATTACGGTGCGTCAGCATCACGCCTTTCGGCCTGCCGGTTGTACCGGAGGTATAGATCAGGGTAAACAGATCATCCGGCTGAATGCCTGACATCCGTTCCTCGGCTCGGCGATCCCCGCTGTCCCGGAGCTCTTCCCCCAGTTTCTCCACCTCCTTCAGGCTCCTGAACCCGTCACCTGGCTCAGCTCCCGGATCGAGCAAAATCACCTCTTTCAGACCCGGAAATTCCAGCCTCAGACGGAGAATGGCCTCCTGAAGTTCTGTCGTTTCAACGAATGCAATCCGCATGCGGGAATGGTTGATAATGTAGATCAATTCGTGATCAGTCACATCACGGCCTCTTGGCACATCCGCAGCTCCCGCAATTTGAACCGCATAATCCGCCAGTATCCATTCAAGACGGTTGTCGCCGAAATGTCCGACATGATCCCTCGCATTCACACCCAGTTCAATCAGTCCTGTCGCCAGGTACAGCCCGCGCCTGTAAAGCTTTCGAAACGAGACAGGCGTCCAGCCGTCTGAATGGTTCCGGGTTGCAAAGGCAGGAAGATCTCCAAACTGGTCAGCAGCACGGCGATAGAGCTCAGCCAGATTCGGAGCAGTGATTCTGTGATCTGAAGGTATATCAGAAGTTAGTGAAGACAGAGGACGAACAGTTAAGATTATCGATTACAACAATGTAGAAAAAGATACCTCTCTGCGTAAGAGACCAGGCTTAAAATAGGAATTATGGAAAGAATACAGAATGTAGAATACGGAAGTCAGAATAAGGTAGCCCGGTGTGTAGCTCTACCGGGAAAAAATCCATTCCGGTTCGAAGCCAGTCATTTGCCCCGAATCGTTATGGACCTTTGGATTCTTTCCAGGGAGAGCTGCACGCCGGGCGAACTGTGAGATACTGAATATCCTAACATCTCCATCGGTAGGTTCTGTGCGTCTTATGATGCACACACCCGAGCGCCTCCAGGCTCCGCTGCATCAGCCAGTTCTTCTCGCTGACCCATGCACCCTCCAGGTAATCAAGATTCGGTGCAGCGCCGTGAGTCAGTTGAATTCCCCGGATAAAGGTCAATGCCTCCAACCCCATCTTTCTGTATTTCGGCAACGTTCCGTAAACCAGTGTCCGGAGCCGTTTTGCCTTCTTTTTAAAGCGAAGTAATTTCAAAAAGTGCCACCAGTGAATCTCACCCTTTGTCTGCCCCGACAACTCATTCAGATCCGGTACACAGACGATAAAAGAGGCTGGCTCTCCATTTACGAAAGCGATCAGGACACTCTCCGGAATCAGGATCCGTTTCAGCTCATCAATCATCTCATGGACGGTCTCCCTGGTTAGTTCGGTGAATTCCTGTTCCCGTTCTGCGATGTCCTGATCCCGCCACGCTTCGTTGTAGATCGTTTTGATATACTCCGCATCCCTGTAGATATTCTTCATATCGATCGGACGGAGTTCGACATCATCCCTGGATTCAATACGGTTGGTGATACGGACCATCCGTTCCGGAAGGGGCTGATCAAAATACCGCTTGTAACTCCAGTGATCGTCCAGCTTTGTTGCACCGGTCTTCTCAAGCAGCTCTTTGTAATAGGGCGGGTGATAGTACATGCCTACGACCGGCGGCTCGTCATAATTCTCAACCAAAAGTCCCCAGTAGTTAATGTTTTCGCCGAAGTTCACGGGGCCCCGGAATGCCCCATACCCCCTCCGCAGGTGCCACTCCCGTACAAAATCGATGATGGCATCCGCTATGCCCTGGTCGTTAAACATCTCTACAAAACCGAATCCTCCCATTTTGGGATCAAACAGGTGATCCTTCTTCTCATTGGTCATAACTGCAAACCGCCCTGCGACTCCGGACTCATCAGACACCAGGTATCGTTCACACTCTCCATGTGTGAAAAACGGGTTCTTTTCCGGATCAAACGTTTTTTCGATCTCAAACCGAAACGGAGGAAGCCAGTTTGGATACTCCTTGTAGATTTCAAATGGGAGGTCATGGAACTGACGAATCTCTTTCTCTGTTTCAATTCGTTTGATTCGGTATGCCATCGTATATTTCCTGTAGTTGCTTTTTTGGGTAACGTAAATGTACGGTCAGAAGTACGAATCTCAAACCGTATGACATTTGTGTCACGTCAACCCCCACATCGCATGGTTGACGTGACACTAGTGACAGGACAACATACGACATTACGGTGACGCTGGCATGACCCGATCGGCTGATACAATGAACAAACAGAAAAAATGGCTCGTCCTCCTTCTGGCAATCTCCTGCCTGTCGTCAGTGATCCTGTTCTTTGTATGGTCACCGGACAGCCGATATCAGCTGCGGGAGAGTTCGCAGATTGACTCCCTGATCACACTCTCTTTCTCACGGTTTCATCTGCCGGACAACCAGATACGGTCCCAAACCGTCCGGATTTCTCCTGAATTCTCCCGAACAGTCTATACCGTGAATGTACCTCCGGGATTCTCACAAACCCAATACCACTATCGTTTGAACGAAATCCTGCGGATGTATGCGCTACAGACACCGGCAAAGGTTCAGTTTCCTGAACAGGATATAAGAATTCATATTACCCATGGCACAACCGTTGTCCGCACGATTCAATTGCGCACTGACCCCAACCTCGTACTCTACCATGATTTCGCTTCACTGATCATCGGATTTGACCAGCCTCCCGGACAATCCCGAATAGACAGGATGATTGCTTTGGGTGAACCGGTTACTCTCGCAATCCGGTCTGCAGTTCCTCATCAGGACTTTGAAGCGATACGCCAGCTGCGAAGCAGGTATCCCCATATCGCCTGGTGGCTTCAAAACAGTGAGGG
>JBBDRW010000133.1:0-25196 GCA_040905265.1 Balneolaceae bacterium
AATATCCCGGCAGACGGCAGAAGAGATCGGCTGAAACGTAGATCTGGAGATCGGTTTGAGGTTCAAAAATCTCCAATCCTCATCTCTGGGTGATGGAAACGGCGTCTCTTGTAATGCTTCAAGGCTGGACATCCGGATTTCCCGCAATAACGGTTGATCCGTCTTCTTGCTGTAGGAAGCCAGTTGATGAAGCACAGAATCTGCTTTCGTTGCGGTTCCCTTCATTACTTCTCTCCATTTACAGTTGCGAGTGGTTCGAGCCAGTCATATCCCTTGTCTTCCAGTTTCAAAGCAAGATCCTTACCACCGGATTTTACAATTTTCCCACCGATCATTACATGGACGAAATCAGGTTCAATGTAATTCAACAGACGCTGATAGTGGGTAATCAATACAAATGTATTCTCATCATGGTGCAGCGTGTTAATGCCGGCGGCTACCGTTTTGAGTGCATCGATATCCAGACCGGAGTCAGTTTCGTCCAGCAGAGCCAGTTTCGGTTCCAGTACGGCCATCTGGAAAATTTCATTCCTCTTCTTTTCACCCCCGGAGAACCCTGCGTTCACAGCACGCTCAAGAAACTCCCGTTTCATCTCCACCATCTCCAGTTTCGGGCCGATGTAATCTTCAAACTCAAGTGGATCCAGCTCCTCCCTTCCACGAGACGCTGCAATCGTATTATAGGATTCACGCAGAAGCGTGCTGTTGGTTACACCGGGAACTTCAACCGGATATTGAAATGCAAGAAAAATACCGCGATGCGCTCGTTCATCCGGATCGAGTTCCAGGATATTCTCTCCCTCATAGAGAATTTCACCTTCCGTCACTTCGTAAGCGTAATGGCCGGCGATTACCTTAGCCAGCGTACTCTTGCCGCTGCCATTCGGACCCATGATGGCATGAATCTCACCCTTTTTCACTTTCAGGTTCAACCCTTTGAGGATCGGCGTTCCATCCTCTTCCACTTCTGCATATAAATTTTTAATCTCTAACACGTGTTCTGTCTTTATTGATTTACGGTTACTAGTAATTTATCCAACACTGCCTTCCAGTTTGATTCCGAGCAGCTTGTTTGCCTCCACAGCAAACTCCATAGGCAACTCTTTCAGCACCTCTTTACAAAATCCATTGACAACCATGGAGATTGCATCGTCCTCACTCATGCCTCGCTGTTGCAGGTAAAAGATCTGGTCCTCCCCTACCCTTGACGTCGTCGCCTCATGCTCTACCTGGCTGGTTGGATTAGCAGATTCAATATATGGAAATGTATGAGCACCACACGTTTGTCCAATTAACATAGAATCGCACTGAGAGTAATTCCGGGCATTGTCAGCATTTTTTGAGATCTTCACCTGCCCTCGATAACTGTTATTCGAGTGGCCTGCAGAGATCCCTTTGGAGATGATGGTGCTTTTTGTATTCTTGCCAAGGTGAATCATCTTGGTACCGGTATCCGCTTGCTGCCGTTTGCTGGTTACTGCAACCGAATAAAACTCACCGATTGAGTTGTCACCCTTCAATATCACGCTTGGATACTTCAGTGTTACGGCTGAACCGGTTTCAAGCTGTGTCCAGGAGATTTTGGAATTGTCACCCTTGCAAATACCCCGTTTGGTCACAAAGTTGTAGATCCCCCCCTTTCCATCTTCGTCACCGGCATACCAGTTTTGTATGGTGGAGTATTTAATTTCGGCATTCTCCAGTGCTACAAGTTCAACGACCGCAGCATGTAGCAGATTTTGGTCATACATAGGTGCTGTACACCCTTCCAGGTAGCTCACATGGCTGTTATCCTCAGCGATGATGAGCGTTCTTTCAAACTGGCCGGAATCCATATTGTTGATCCGGAAATAGGTTGAGAGTTCCATCGGGCAGATCGTATCCTTCGGGACGTAACAGAACGAGCCGTCAGAAAATACGGCGGAATTCAACGCTGCATAGAAATTGTCTCCCGCCGGAACAACGGACCCCATATATTTTTTTACCAGTTCCGGATATTTCTGTATCGCTTCGGAGATCGAGCAGAAAATGACACCTGCCTCCGCCAGTTTCTCCTTGAACGTTGTAAAGATAGAGACACTGTCAAAAACCGCATCCACAGCAACCCCGGCAAGCATCTTCTGCTCTTCCAGAGGGATTCCCAGCTTTTCATACGTCTCCCTTATCTTCGGGTCTACATCTTCCAGACTTTCGACTTTCGGTTTGTTTTTCGGGGAAGAGTAGTATTGAATTTTGTCAAATTCAGGCTTTTCATAAGTGGCATTGAACCACTCCGGCTCCTCCATCTCTTTCCAATGCCGATAGGCTTTCAACCTGAACTCGGTCATCCAGTCCGGTTCATCCTTGATCTTTGAGAGGTGCCGAATAATATCCTCACTCAACCCTTTCGGAAAATCGTCATACTCGATATCGGTAGAGAAGCCATACTTATACTCCTCACCAATCATCGCTTCCAATGCTTTTGTTTCACTCATAGTCACTCATTAGCAGATTTACATTGAGCAGCTATACCACTGCTTATGTTTATTTGGAATTGATAAATATAAGAAATTTTCAGCCCTCATTAAACTTTCACTTGAATCAGAATACCTCTGCATAAAATGGTGAGAACGGCTAATATCTATACCTATAATATCGAGTCATACAGCCCCTATATCCAATAGATAGTGGCTATTGCAGAAATTGAGACCTCCTATTTCAAACTCGAATCCTCCCTACAGTATCAAACAGATGGCTACTACCGACAAGACGAGCCCACACCACTGCAAGGTTGAGAGCCGGTCACTCCAATAAAACAGCCCCAGAACTGCAGCACCGAAGACAGTGAAAAGGTTAACGAGTGAATAGACGACTCCTCCCTGCAGCAGAGCAAGAGCTTCTACGAGAAAGTACACAGAGAAGAGATTCGGAATACCGATAGAGATACCGGCAACCAGTTCACCTGAAGTAATCGACCACTCTCTCCGGATCGCAAGATAGAGGGTCCCGACACAGGCGGACACGAAAAAAACAGAACCCAAAAACGGCCAGAGAGAGAGCAAAGATGAGAAATCCGATTCATAAATCTTCAACGAGGCATCTCCGACACCCGTCATCAGAAAAAGAAGGAGAAGGAGGCCTGGGTAGTGATGGTGAAGCGTTTTCGGCCTGTCCGGTTTCTCCGGCAATAACAGCCAAAGCACACAAAAGACCAGGAAAATTCCTGTCCATTGCAGCGGATTCAGGAACTCCTGGTACCATATTACCGAGAGGAGTACCGGCAGGATCAGTGAAAGGCGCATTGAGGCCACGCTCACTCCCAACCCATTGTAATAAACCGATTTGCTGAAAACCAGGTAATTGAGAAAAAAGAGTGTACCGGTCAGCAGAATTAAAACCGGGAGTGAAAGCGGCCAGCCAGCCATCACAACAGGCACCGGGGCGTTGAATAACAGGAAAGCGAGGGTTGCCGCAACAGTGTAATTCACGGTCAATACCCTGAATATATGAAATCCTTTCACTTCAGACCGCTTCAGCAGATGTGCAACAAGTATCGAGCAGAGTGAACTGGCGAGTATATAAGCCCAGGCAGTCATCTTACTGTGCGAGGTCTATCGTCAGGTTCCCAAAAGCGTGAATCTCCTGAGCACGATCAAACAGCCTCCGGCTTGTATAGTCAATCTGGCGCTCCAGATATCGAGTAAGGTCATGAAGCATCGTACGGCGTTGTTGAAGGCCTTTTGCCAAAAAGTACGGAAATATATGGTGGTACCGGTTCTCCGAACGGCCACCTGCAAACAGGCCGGAGGTCTGGCCGGCCCCGGAACTGAAAATCACAGCACTGTTCGGATGAACCTGCTGGATCCGGTTTGAAAACTGAAAGAGCGCTGTGACTCTCTCATCCATATTCCGGATGACGGATGGAAAGCGTTGTTGGTCATGGGTAAACTCCAGGTCTACAAAAAGAACCAGCTTTTCGGAACTCCTCTCCGCTATCGGCAGAACCCAATCTTCCAGCAATATCTGCTCCCGTTCATCCTCTTCGTTCAGCCGGTCCAGGACGATTCGAAATCCGTCTCCTTCCTCAACCGGTACGATCGAAGCGTACCCGGTTATGTAGAGATAGGCCGAGCGAATGGAATCAGGGAAAAATTCTGATGAGCCGCCCGGCTCTTCGATCCGGGCGGCATCCAGAGAATAAAGCCTCTCCTCAGACAGATGAAACCCGTTTCTGAAATAGAGTTCGATAAGCTGTAGATCCCGCTCTAAATAGGTCCTGTGGCCAATCTGATTTCCCGTATGATTATGAAGCAGGTAAGCGGTGTCCAATGAGTCAGCACTCCGGAGGACCGGTACATAGCTTTCGACATCGATCCCGCCAAACGGTATTTCTTCTATCGATATGACGGTTGGCGAGTCTCCGTTATCGACCGCACGCCAGTGAATCATTCCCGCACTTTTCTCTACATAAACGGCAGATCCGCCCAGCTGAACTTCATACCACTGATCATCATAGTCTCCCAGATAGATAAATTCACTTCCACTTCCTACCTCTGTCAGAGATGATTGTCCGGTAATAATCGGGCTGTTCCGGATTTCTGTTGCAGGTACATCTATATGTACAACCGGTTCCAGGAAACTGTCGATCGGGTACCGAAAGTTCTGTTCCCGGTCATTAAACCGCAGAAAAATCTCCATCCCACCTGGTTCAGGCCCGGTTATAGCGTGGTCCCGGACGAGTGAAGCCAGATTGACCCGAAGTTCCGGTTCTGCAAACGTGTCCGAGCTCCTTGAAAGCAGTGTGTCACCCCGAAAGTAGATTTGTAAGTCGAAAGAGAGCGGGAGATCCATCCGGGTAACCCGGACCGTATCTGAACGGACGACCGTACCGCTTCTGCCCAATAATCTGCGTTCACCGGTATATATCGCATCTCCAACCGGTTTCAGGTTGGTAACAGCCAGGGTTGTCAACAGTATACCTGCTGCATTCAGTGCAAGGGATTGTCGGTTAGTAGGGTTTGTCAGTAACAGATCACTGTTGGCCGCATAGAAAGAGAGTCCCGCTCCAAGCAAGCTTGATAATGTGAAACCCCAACGCGGCCTGTATTGCTGAAGAGTCCGTTCTACCTGTACCCGCTGGATATATTCCAGCTCCTGAATCGAATGAAGTGTAACATCAAAGTAGGGAGAATCAGGTGACGGTTCATCCTGAACCAGCAAGGTATGGAATGAAGAGCGCAGAACGGGCTGTTCACCGCTGTCTGTGGCAGACGGATCCACAACAACCCAGCGGCTGCTTGTGCACTGCATCAAGGTGAGGGATGCCAACAGTATGAGTAGTGTCTGTTTCATCGTTAAAACGTAATGACCGCACCGAATCCGATTAAGTGACGCAAGGAAACGGAGTCTTCCTGGCCTGGCTGTGAGAGCCAGAATGGAACTTCGTACCGGATGACAAACCCCCTCGGATTGCCCAGATAATCCGGGATAGAGAGAGAGAGTGCAAGGCCAGCACCGGCACTGCTCAGGAGTTTTTCCGGTTCAGTTTCCGTAAATCCGGGTCCGAACCCTGTGTCAGAAAAGAGATAGGAACGGAATGACAGAAGTGAACCCAGAATCTCTGACCTCTGGATGAGGCGGTTAACCGGATTAGGCAGGTCCAGCTCAAGATTCCATGCTGCAACCGAAGCATAGAGTTCGGGATTGCCATTTCGGAGTGACCTCATCTCCATCCGGGTGTACCCTCTCAGGTTTGCCCCTCCGGCCGTTTGCAGATAACCGCTTTCCGCCCATGCAACCGGAATTGTCCCTCTGGATCTGGTGAGTGGATTTTCCAGTTTGTTTATAGCAGGCCCACTGCCCACAAGATGCCGGTACTCGGGGAGGGCATTCCGGCTTGTTACTCCCAAATATCCGCGTGTTTTCAGCTTTATCTCCTCGCGAATTTCTATGATCTGAATAATCGAAAGGTTTCCGGAGACAAAGGGTGTATGGAGTATATTTGCATCTGCCGAAAGTGAGAACCGGAAGTTGCCAACCCGATTATCCTGCCAGTGATCTGCCGTCAGACGGATCAACCCTTTCCACTCACTGCTCCAGAGTTCAGGAAAAAGAGTGTAGTCAGGATTATATCTTTGTTCAGCATGATAACCCACTGAGACCTCCCATACATCTCTGTGGTTAAACGGTTGCTGCCACCGTTTATGGAAACTCACTCCATGTTGCTGATACCCTTCACGGATTGAACTGAGTAGCTGAAGAGAGCCTTCACTGCCGTAGGTCGAAATAGACGGGATCGGCTCGGTATAACGAACCCGGTATGAGAGCGGATTAACAGGCAGCCAGGTACCCAGCCATACCGCTGCATCCAGACGGTGCGGCCCCTCTTCGTCACTGCCGGGAACCCTCCCTTCGAACTGTACACCCACCCGGATACCGTCCACATCATTGTACCAGAGATCCGGGTAGAACATACCCTCATACGACTCCGTGAGGGAAGCCTGGGCGGCAAGTGTCGGTACAAATCCTACACTCAACATCAGAATCGCTAAGATCCGGCTGGTAACTTCCACTCTTCAAGAATTTTGTTGGTTTGTAACAATCGGTTGATCAGTTGCAGGATCCGCACCTGCTCGGGCCAGAAGACGGCTGACTCCGCTTCCTCCAGACTCGCCCACCTGAAACCGGTATGTTCATCATTCAGGATAATCTTCTGCTCCGGATCTATTTCGGCCGCAAACGGTGGAATCAGGTGGACGGAGTCCGTCGAGGCCTCATAAAAGTGGTTAAGGGTTGGGACAGTCCAGAATGTAACCGGGTGCAGAGCAGTCTCCTCCAGGAGTTCTCTTCGGGCAGCTTCCCAGCTCATTTCACCGGTTTTTACTTTTCCACCGATCATCCGCCACTGTCCTGCATAGATCTTCTGTCCGGACCGTTGCAATAGCAGGAACCGGGGCGTAGTTCCATCCATTCTGTAAGCGTAGAGGTCAATCAGTTTTTTTTCAGGTGATGGCATAAGGGCTGATATGGTACCTTTCAATTCCGGCAAATCGTGAACTTCAGGCTATTCCGAACCGCCTGTTTGACTCCTTGAAGAGTTTCGGAACGATTCACTGCCAGGTAGCACCCCGTCGATAACAGCCTGAAAATAATCCAGGGTTTTCAATAACCCCTCTCTTCGGTTCACAGACGGTTTCCATCCCAAAATAGTGGTCGCCCGGGTGATATCCGGTTTTCGGACCATTGGGTCGTCTTTCGGGAGTGCTTTAAAAACGATCCGGCTTCGGCTCCCTGTAAGTTCCAAAATCTCTCTGGCAAATTCGAGGATTGAGATCTCCTGGGGATTTCCGATATTCACCGGCTCTGCATAATCACTTTGAGACAGCAGGTAGATCCCTTCAATCAGATCATCTACATAGGTAAAGGAGCGGGTTTGTGAACCGTCACCAAAAACTGTCAGGTCTTCCCCTCTCAATGCCTGCCCCATAAACGCGGGAAGCGCCCTGCCATCCTCAAGCCTCATACGGGAGCCATAGGTATTAAATATACGCACAATACGGGTGTCGACACCGTGAAAACGATGATACGCCATCGTCATTGCCTCTGCAAACCGCTTTGCCTCATCATATACACCCCGAAAACCGATCGGATCGACATTGCCCAGGTAGGTTTCAGGCTGGGGATGTACAAGCGGATCACCATAAACTTCACTGGTAGATGCAAGTAAAAAACGGGCCTGTTTAGCTTTTGCCAGCCCCAGTGCCTTGTGAGTGCCCAGAGAACCGACCTTCAGCGTCTGAATCGGCATCTCAAGATAGTCGGCCGGAGATGCAGGAGAAGCGAAATGAAGAATCAGATCCAGGTCTTCGGAAATATCGATATAGTTGGTAACGTCATGGTGTATAAACCGGAACTGAGGCTTCTCCTCGAGATGCTCAATATTCGACCTGCTGCCTGTAAGCAGATTATCCATGCAGATCACCTCATACCCTTCCAAGAGAAATCGATCGCAGAGATGGGAACCCAAAAATCCGGCACCGCCGGTAATCAAAACACGTTTGGAATTCGACAATATCGGAGTGATTCAATTATGGTTATAACCTGGCATTCATCCCGGATTCGCTGGGCTGTACCGGAATCATACAGTCTGGATCAGGTACCTACCGGCGGCCTGCCTACACTGATATAAGTAAGGCCGGCGTCCTGTGCTCTCTCGAGATCGTAGAGATTCCGTCCGTCAAATATGACCGGCGCCTTCATCTTCTCACGGAACTTTTCAAGATTCGGACGTCTGAACTCATTCCATTCCGTACAGATAATCAAAGCGTCAACATCCGGCAAGGCTTGATCCTGATCCTTGACAAACTCCATACTCTTCAGTACAGAAGGAGCAACTGTGCTTTTAAACGTTTCGATAGCTTCCGGATCATACGCTTTCATGGTCGCGCCCAACTCCGACAACTTCTCTGTAATATAGAGAGAGGGTGCCTCCCGTACATCATCCGTTTCAGGTTTGAAACTGAGCCCCCATACACCGAATATCTTTCCTGAGAGATCCCCGCCATAGAATTTTTTTATTTTTTCGACAATGGAGAGTTTCTGGTGCTCATTGACCTTCATCACCGAGTCAAGGATCTGAAACTGATACCCGTGTTCACCTGCGGTGTAGTGAATAGCCTGAACATCCTTTGGAAAACAGCTCCCTCCATACCCGATTCCGGCGAAGAGAAACCGTTTGCCAATCCTGCTATCCGTACCAATACCACGACGAACATTGTCCACATTGGCGCCGAGATGTTCACAAATATTGGCAATTTCATTCATAAATGTAATTTTTGTCGCAAGAAGGGCATTGGCGGCATATTTAGTCAGCTCCGAACTCTTTTCATCCATAATAATGATCGGATTCCCGCTACGGACAAACGGTTCATAGAGACGTGTCATAACCTCTGCTGCCCTCTTGGATGATGTACCGATAACGACCCTCTCCGGCTTCATAAAATCCTCCACAGCCGCCCCCTCCCGTAAAAATTCCGGATTGGAAACCACGTCAAATTCAACATCAGTTTTGGCGGCGATTGCATCCCTCACACGGTCGGCGGTACCGACCGGTACGGTACTTTTGTTAACGACAATCTTATACTTGCCGAAAGAGTCAATCAGGGTACCCAACTCTCCCGCAACGTGAATCACAGCAGACAGGTCCGCCTGGCCATTTGCACCCGGTGGTGTAGGAAGAGCAAGAAAAATGACCTCTGCCTCCTCCACCCCCTTTTTCAGGTCTGTTGTGAAATGAAGCCGGTTTTCCCGAATCGCCCGGTCAAAAACACGGTTTAACCCGGGTTCATAAATTGGAATCTCCCCGTTTTTCAGCTTCTCTACTTTCTCCTTGTCAATGTCGACACAGATGACACTGTTTCCACTATCGGCAAAACAAGTTCCCGCTACAAGACCAACATATCCTGTACCTATAACTGCAATATTCATTCAGCGTTCAATTTTTTTTATTTCAAGTTTCATCTCCCCTGCCGGAACCTGTACATCAATGATGTCACCAACCTCCTTGCCGAGAAGAGCCTTGCCGATCGGGGAGTCGATAGATATTTTTCCCTCCTTAAAATCGGCTTCCTCCTTATTCACCAACGTATAGGTAACTTCTTTATTAAACTTGTGGTTGATGATGGTAACGTTTGAGAGAAGGTACGCTTTGGAAGCATCAATATTCTTTTCATCAATAATGCTCGCTTTCGCAAGTGTATTCTCCAGTTCTGATATTCTCTTTTCCAGGTATCCCTGGGCCTCCTTTGCAGCATCATACTCTGCATTTTCACTCAGGTCCCCTTTGGCACGTGCCTCAGAAATCTCTTCGGCAATCTCCTTACGCCCTCTCGTCTTAAGATCCCGTAACTCTTCATCCAATTTCTCATACCCTTCTTTGGAGAGATAGTTCTTCCTCATGACTTTTTTCTGTTTCTAATTGAAATTTTCTAACAAAATATCCCTGAAATATTCCGGTATATTGGCCTGACTCTCAGATACAAATCTCAACAGCCTGACGAGTTCGTGTCTGTTTAAAAATGAAAAAGCAGTCCCGGGAAACTGCCTTGAATATTTGTCCATTTTTATATTTCAGTAAAAATAGGATGTTCTGAACTGTTTCCCAATATGAAATTTACCGCCGATCCATGCAGAATCCGATAAAAAAAACGACGCGTGAAATTCTGGAAGCAAACGAAAACCGCAGTTCACCGCTCAGAGAACATTTCATTCTTTGGGCCCATGACATCAGAAGCATGCACAATGTCGGCTCTCTCTTCCGCACAGCCGATGCTTTTGGAATTCATCAGTTATGGTTATCCGGTTTTACACCATTTCCTCCCCGGCCGGAAATCAGTAAAACGGCACTTGGTGCTGATGAGTTTGTAGAATGGCGTCAAATCCCGGAGCCGTCCGCTGCAGCAAGAGATCTGAAAGAGTCCGGCTATCTGCTGGTCGGTATGGAACAGACCCGTCAGAGTGAGAGTTTGACAGAACAACACTATGAAACGGACAAAATCTGCCTCCTTCTCGGTAATGAAGTTACCGGCCTTGACGACACCCTCCTGCCGCTGGTCCATAAATGTATTGAAATACCGCAGTATGGCCAGAAACACTCACTGAATGTTTCCGTTGCCGCCGGAGTGGCACTCTACAGCTATCTCCACCTCTCCATAGCATACGAGGGGTAAAGAGAATCTGCCAACCGTCGGGGGCCAACAAAGCATGGTTGGCAGGACACCGGGCCAATCCGTAGAAATGGCTGCTGAACCTTGCCGGGATGTTTGGGATCACTCCGGAACAGGATTACCTCTTTTAATGGACGCCGGGGTTTGGTAACTTTACCGTTTTGGTTTGTAGCGCTGAGACCACGGCCGGAAGTTAGCTTCTGCCCGGTGAATAGCGGCTGGCAGCAGAATGGCTGTATTTCGTCCTGAAACTGCGCTGACATATTCAACTTTATATAATGACCCTTACTGAATGAGTAAACGTACGTTGATTACATCTGCCCTCCCCTATGCAAATGGCCCGATTCATCTCGGCCACCTTGCTGGAGCTTATCTTCCTGCAGACCTCTTTACCAGATACAGCAGATTAAAGGGAGAAGATATTATTCATGTATGTGGATCAGATGAACACGGTGTTCCAATTACGATTGCCGCTGAAAAAGAGGGTGTAACTCCACAGGAGATCGTTAATAAATTTCACGAACGGAATAAACAGGTATTCAAAGAGTTCGGCATCGAATTTGACTACTACGGCCGAACAAGCTCAAAGGTTCACCATGAGACCTCAAAAGAGTTCTTCAAGAATCTGAATGAGAAGGGCGCGTTTGTAAAGAAGAGTGAAAAACAGCTCTATGATGCCGATTCAGGAATGTTTCTTCCGGATCGTTATGTGAAAGGTACCTGCCCGGTATGTGGATACGAAGAGGCGTTCGGAGATCAGTGTGAGAAGTGCGGCTCCTCTCTCTCTCCGACAGAACTGATAGAGCCAAAAAGTGCACTGACAGGCAACACACCGGAACTGAAAGAGACAGAGCACTGGTACATTCCGCTCGGTACGTTCCAGCCCAGAATAGAGAAATGGCTTGAAGGAAAGAAGAATTGGAAGCCTAACGTCATGGGCCAGTGCAGAAGCTGGCTGAATGACGGCTTGTCTGACCGGGCAGTTACCCGGGATCTCAATTGGGGAGTCTCCGTTCCACTTGAAGAGGCGAAGAACAAAGTTCTCTATGTCTGGTTTGATGCGCCGATTGGATACATTTCTGCTACCAGGGAATGGGCTCAGGAGACCGGCCAGCCTGAACGATGGAGAGAGTACTGGCAGAGAGAAGATACCCGGCTGATTCATTTCATCGGAAAGGATAATATTGTTTTCCACTGTATCATGTTCCCATTGATGCTAATGGTCCACGAAGGGTATGTACTCCCCGACAATGTACCTGCCAATGAATTTCTGAATCTGGAAGGGAAGAAACTCTCCACTTCACGGGGCTGGGCAGTCTGGCTGGAAGAGTATATGAATGAGTTTGAACCGGATCTCTTACGGTATGTATTAGGGACTATTCTTCCCGAGACCAAGGATTCAGATTTTTCCTGGAAGGATTTTCAAACCCGGGTCAACAGTGAACTGGCGGATATACTGGGAAACTTTATTTTCCGAACCCTCTCCTTTTCCGACCGATTTTATGAAAGCAAGGTCCCAGACTTCTTAAACCCTTCCGAGAAAGACCTTCAGGTATTGAAGGAGATAACCGAGGCAAAAGAGCGCATTGAAAACTCCTACGATCAGTTCCGATTCAGGGAAGCAATTGCGGAGACAATGAATCTGGCCCGTACCGGCAACCGCTATTTTACAGAGACCGAACCGTGGAAAAGCCGGACCGAAGACCCGGAAAAGTGTGCGAATACACTTTATGTCTGTCTTCAGATCAGCGCTGCACTCTCTGTCCTGTTTGCACCGGTTCTGCCACAGAAAATGGGCCTCCTTCGTCAATATTTGCATCTGCCTGAAACGTTTTCCTGGTCAGATGTCAGCGGAAGTATGCTCGCAAGTGGCGGATCGATCCAGCCGGGAGAGATACTATTTAAAAAAATTGAAGACAATAAAGTAGAAGCAGAAATTGAAAAGCTAAAAAGCCGTTCTGGCAGTGGTGAAACGATGACTGAACTCCCCCCACTCAAAAAAACTGCGGAATTTGAACAGTTTGCGTCCCTCGACCTGAGAACCGGAGAGATCATCCGTGCAGAGAGGGTTCCAAAATCTGACAAGTTGTTGAAATTGCAAGTAGACATCGGGCTTGAGACAAGAATCATCCTCTCTGGAATCGCTAACCATTTCGACCCGGAAAAGCTCCCAGGCCAAAAGGTCTGCGTTGTTGCAAACCTCGCCCCAAAAAAGATGATGGGAATCGAAAGCAACGGTATGGTCCTGATGGCTGAAGATCCGGACGGCAAACTCTATTTTGTATCAGCCGAGTCCGGGAATGGACATCCGGTACTGTAATGTAACCCGGCAGATACCGATAAACCATTGCATTGGGTCAAAAGAGAGACAGCCATAGTGCTGTTTCCTCCATCAGAAATTCAGCATCCAGACAGATCATGACGACAGAAGTACCCTATAAAGGGATCAGTTTCGGGGCAATGGCGTCAGAGACGTCGACCACATTTACACTCTATTTCCCAACGGCAAGGTCAGTTGAGTGCGTTCTTTACCGTGAGTACAACGACCGTACGGGAACTACGATTCCCATGACTCTTCAGGGCGACGGGATCTGGAACTGCACGGTTGAAGAAAATCTCAAAGGACAGTGGTATCACTACAAGGTTACCTATCAGAAAGGCAAAAAACCGAAAAGTGCTCACGCAGATCAACCGTTTGCTGATCCGTACAGCCGGCATGTTGCTGTTCAAAACCACTATACTCAGCAGCCGAAAACCTATATTACAGGCCCCCGGGATAACTTCGACTGGGATGACGACCGTTTTATGATTCCGGAAGATCCAAGAGATCTGATTATCTACGAAACACACATCAAAGATCTGGTATTCCACCCTTCTGCGGAGTCCAACGGATCCGGTATTTACAACAGCTGGACAGACCTTCAACAGAAAGGTGGGATTCCTTACCTGAAGTCACTCGGTGTGAATGCAGTCGAATTTCTTCCACTCCATAAGTTTCCCTATTTCGAACCGCCCTATCACCAGAAAACATCAGAAGGGTTTCACAACACATGGAACACCTACTCCAGAAATCACTGGGGATACATGACCTCGTTTTTCTTCGCCCCTGAAACCCTGTACGCATCCGATGAAATGGCCAGCCCCGGAAAAATCAGAGGCCTTTCGCCAGCAGCAGTGTCGGAATTTAAGAGTGTTATTAAAGAACTGCACGCCAATGGTATATCTGTTATAATGGATGTAGTTTTTAATCACTCCTCCCTCTTCGATATCAATATGATCGCCCACCACCTGCCAGATACTTACCTTCGAAAAGATGAAAAGGGCCAGTATATGAACAGGAGCTGGACCGGGAATGAGATCCGTACGGAACACCCGGTCGTTAGAAAACTGATTACCGACTCCATCCGATACTGGACGGAAGAATTTCACATCGACGGTTTCCGGTTTGACCTGGCCGGCCTGATCGATGAGGGAAGCTGGGATGCGATCCGGGAGAGTGCCAAAGAGATCAATCCGAACGCACTACTGATAGCAGAACCCTGGGGTGGACGTTATGTTCCCTGGCTTTTCTCCAACCATGGTTGGAGTGCCTGGAATGACCGGATACGAAACGGAATCAAGGGATCCGACCCTGTAAGTGACAAAGGGTTTATCTTTTCAGGCTGGCACCATGGCGGAGACCGGGAACAGCTGGAAAATTGGTTTATGGGTACCATTCGCAGCTACCCGGGTGGATTGTTTGCCGACAGCAGTCACTCGGTTAACTATCTGGAAAGTCATGACGGGTACACACTCGGAGATTTTATTCGAATTGCGTGTCGCTATCACTCAATCGAACCTGTAATTCAGGATCGTGAGGAACATCTCCGCCTGACCAGCCATGAAATGAAGATAGCAAAGCTGGGGGCATTCTGCCTCTTTGTCTCACAGGGTATTGTTATGATACATTCCGGACAGGAATTTGCGCGGTCCAAAATCATTGAAGATAAGGAGGGAATTGATCCGGACAGAGGAAAAATGGACCGGAACAGTTACAACAAAGATGATGAGACCAACTGGATAGATTTTGGCGAGATCGATTTCAACCGGGAGCTCTATCTCTATTACAAAGGCTTGATTCGAATCAGGAAAGAGAGCCCTGGGCTGCGAAAAGCTGAACCCGACCAGATCCGGTTCTCACACTATCACGACCCGCTGCACGTATGTTTCCACATACGGTCGAGTGGCACCGGTGACCTTTCAGACTATTATGTGGCAATCAACGGAACAGGAGAACCAATGACAATTGACCTCCCTGCCGGCTCCTGGGAAATCCTGGTGGATGAAAACTATGCATCCATCAGCCCGCTTGATTTTGCTACAGGCAAAAAACAGATAGGGCCGCACACAGCCATACTCTTCCGGAAATTGAATCATTAGCCTCACATACCTGTACCTCTCGGCCAGCGAATACGGGTATAGTACGCTGTTGAATTCGCCATCCGGCAGATTCAACAGCTCTATTAAATAAGTTGCGACATTAGCAAGAGTAAGATATTTTTACGGGAATTCAGGTCAGAAACAGATACCCTTTCTGGCGTCTGAACCAGAACCGACCTACCCTGAACTATAAAACAGGAACTTCCTTGACAAATCAATCACCTTCATCACGCGGCTCCTGGAATTCGAAACTTGGATTTATTCTTGCTGCAGCGGGATCAGCAGTCGGTTTGGGAAACATTTGGGGATTTCCAACCCAGGTGGCCGATAACGGTGGCGCTGCATTTATCCTTATCTACCTGATCTGTTGTGTGGCGGTTGGATTCCCTGTGATGATTGCTGAATTCAGCATCGGGAGAAAGACCCAGAAGAATCCGGTTGGAGCTTTCAGGGAACTCTCCAGGGGAAACCGGTTCATTCCATTCATTGGCTACTGGGGCGTCCTTTGCGGTGTTATGATACTCTCATTTTATCTGGTTATCTCAGGCTGGACCCTGGGGTATGTACTGGAAGAGGTCGCCTGGTTTTTCGGGCAGGACGGATTGGCTATGATCATGTCGGACCTGGAACACGGTACTAAAAACGCACTCTTCACACTTGTCTTTACGCTGTTGACCGTTTTGATTATTACCGGTGGAGTCAGTCAGGGAATTGAACGGGCGACAAAACTTCTTATGCCGATCCTTCTCCTGATTCTGATCTTACTCATCGGGTATATCTTTACGCTCGAAGGGAGTATGGAGGGGCTGATGTTATATATCCGCCCGGACTTCTCAACCCTGAACACCGACCTTGTTCTGTCAGCTCTCGGCCAGGCGTTCTTCTCGCTCTCTCTCGGCATGGGTGCCCTTATTACCTACGGGTCCTATCTTAACAGAGATCAAAACCTGGTAGAGTCCGCTGCTTATGTTACCCTGACGGATGTCGGGATCGCATTTGTAGCCGGTTTGCTTGTTATTCCTGCCATGTTCGTAGCCCAAAATGGCGGAACCGAAATATTTAACCCCGAAACGGGAGCTCTTTTTTCAAGCGTTACACTTGTATTCGATGTACTTCCCGAGCTCTTTCATCAAATCGGAGGAATAGCAGGAATGTTGATCGGAATTACTTTCTTCATTCTGCTGGGGCTGGCCGCACTTACTTCATCTATATCCCTCCTGGAGGTACCAGTCTCCTATGTAATCGACGAATTCAACGTCAGAAGGAAAAAAGCTGCCTGGATGGTTGGCGGTGTGGTATCAGTCATTGCTGTTACGATCTCATATGAAATTTCTCTGATCGACCATTTTGTCTTTATTTTTAACGAATTCGGATTGCCGTTCGGCGGTTTGATGATCTGTCTCTTTTTAGGCTGGTTCTGGAGAACGGAAAATGCCATTCTCGAACTGGAACACGGATTTAAAGGTGCTGCTTCACACTGGTCAACATCGGTCTGGGCCATCTTTATCAGGTATATCTGTCCCGTATTGATTCTGTTGGTCCTGGCCACCATTCTTTTGAAATTTTTCAGCTAAAAACGTGAATGAAGCAATATTGTTTGTTAAACAGCACGGCTACTTCTATTTTCCCTTTCTGTAAACTGTCAGGCCAACAATTCACACAGAAGCGTTTGAAACACTATGGGTAAAGTCAGTACTTCAGATTTCCGTACAGGTATGAACCTCCGCCTGGACAATGAGATTTACACCATTGTCGACTTTCAGCATGTTAAACCTGGAAAAGGAGGCGCCTTTGTACGAACCAAGCTCAAAGGTGTTGAGAATGAGAAGAATATTGAAAAGACATTTCGGGCTGGTGAGAGTGTCGAGTCAGTCCGAGTGGAACATCACTCCTACCAGTTTCTCTACCTGGATGGGGAGCTCTACTATTTCATGCATCAGGAAACCTATGAACAAATTCCGCTTGAAAAATCCCGGGTAGAGAAATCGGAGTTTATAGCCGAAGGTGATATCTGTACTCTGGTTGTCGATATGGAAAATGAACAGGTTCTCTATGCGGAGCCGGATAATCACATAGAATCGGAAGTCGTAGAGACTGACCCGGGCCTGAAGGGTGATACTGCACAGGGAGGAAGTAAACCGGCAACAATTGCATCGGGTGCCGTAATACAAGTCCCCCTCTTTATCAATACCGGTGATATCATACGGGTTGATACCCGTACCGGTGATTATGTTGAACGAGTAAACTCAAATTAATGACCATGGATTTAAAACTGGTAAAAAACCTGTTAAACCTGATCAGCGAAAGTGATGTCGATGAAGTCTCAATTGAGGAGGGTGAATTCAAGATCAGCGTAAAAAAGAAGAGTGAATCGGAAGGGCCGGCAGCCATTCATTATCAGGTCAGCCCGCAACAGGGCCTCCAGCCCCCTCCTGCGCCGCCCGGAAATACCTCAGAGCCGGCAGCCTCAGAAGCCTCTGCACAAGCCCCGAAAGAGTCTGACAACGGTGGTGCGGATGGAACTGAAGTACGATCTCCCATAGTCGGCACATTCTACCGCTCACCATCTCCTGATGAAGATGTATTTGTATCGGAGGGGGATAGAATTGAAGAGGGAGAAACACTCTGTATTGTGGAAGCGATGAAAATCATGAATGAGATTGAATCTGAGTTTTCAGGTGTTGTTGTTAAAATACTGGCAGAAGATGGCCAGCCGGTCGAGTTTGACCAGCCGCTCTTTATCATAAAGAAAGATTAATCAGCTGCATGTTTAAAAAGATATTGATCGCCAACAGAGGCGAAATTGCTCTGCGTGTAATCCGTACATGCAAAGAGATGGGTATCAAGACTGTTGCCGTCTACTCAACAGCAGATCAGGACAGTCTGCATGTAAAATTTGCAGACGAAGCGGTCTGTATCGGCCCCCCTTCCGGAAAGGAGAGCTACCTGAAAATACCGACGATTCTGGCAGCAGCCGAGATTACCAATGCGGAGGCGATCCATCCCGGTTATGGTTTTCTTTCAGAAAATGCAGAGTTCTCCAGAATCTGCTCTGAACATGAACTTAAATTTATCGGGCCCTCCCCGGAGATGATCCGGAAAATGGGAGACAAGGCGACAGCGAAAGCTACCATGATTGCCAGCAATGTGCCCGTAGTCCCCGGATCGGACGGAATCGTAAAAGATTTTGAGACTGCCAAAACTGTATGCGACGAGATCGGATATCCGGTCATTATCAAGGCAACAGCCGGCGGAGGCGGCCGTGGTATGCGGATCGTACATGAGAAGAAGAAGCTTAAACAGGCTTTTGATACCTGTCGCAATGAAGCCGACAGCGTCTTTGGAAATCCGGACGTTTATATTGAAAAATTTGTCGTCGATCCCCGGCATATCGAGATTCAGATTCTGGGGGATCAGCACGGTAATGTGATCCACCTTGGAGAACGTGAATGTTCTCTTCAGAGAAGAAACCAGAAACTTCTTGAGGAGGCACCCTCTCCGGTTATGACTCCCGAACTGCGGGAAAAAATGGGTACGGCTGCAATCAATGCGGGAAAGGCGATTAATTACGAAGGGGCCGGAACGATTGAATTTCTGGTCGACAAAGATAGAAACTTCTACTTTATGGAGATGAATACCCGTATTCAGGTCGAGCACCCGGTTACAGAAGAGGTCACAAATTATGACCTTGTTGCTGCACAAATTCAGGTTGCAAGCGGACTGGAGCTGGATAATAAACCGCTTAAAATGCGTGGGCATGCCATTGAATGCAGAATCAATGCGGAAGACCCTGAAAAGAATTTCCGCCCATCGGCAGGTACAATCACAGCCTTTAACACCCCCGGAGGGCACAGTGTTCGGGTAGATACACACGCCTATTCCGGATACAAGGTACCCCCTCACTATGACTCCATGATTGCCAAACTGATCGTCAGTGCCCCGACCAGGGAGGAGGCGATCAAACGAATGAAACGAGCCCTGGAAGAGTTTATCGTGGAGGGGATCAAAACTACGATTCCATATCATCTTCAGCTGATGAGCGATGAAAATTTTCAAACAGGTGAGTTCAATACTCACTACCTGGAGAATCAATTCAAATTTAAACCCACAGATCCCTGACACATGAAGCTGCCTGACGAACTGCTATACACAAAAGAACACGAATGGGTGCGTGATCTCGGCGACGGCACAGCGGCCGTCGGCATTACCGATTTCGCTCAAAGCGAACTGGGAGATATTGTATTTGTTGAACTGGAAGAGCCTGGCTTCTCCTTTGAAGAGAATGAGGTATTTGGCACAGTGGAAGCTGTTAAAACTGTTTCGGAACTGTTTTCGCCCGTTGCCGGAGAGATTATCGAAATCAACCCGCTTCTTGAAGAGGACCCGGAACTGGTAAACAGTGACCCCTACGGAGACGGCTGGATGATCAAGATGAAGGTCCATGAACCGGAATCCCTGAAGGAATTGCTCTCTGTGTCCGCCTACCGTGACGTAATAGCTTAACAACCGATTCAAAACTATGCATGCATTTCATGATGAGTGGATACTCATCCTTGACTTTGGATCTCAATACACGCAACTCATTGCCAGGCGGATCAGGGAGCAACACGTTTACTGTGAGATCCATCCGTTTGACGCTGACCTCAGCCAGTTCCAATCCAATCTTCCTAACGGAATAGTTCTCTCAGGAGGCCCCAAAAGCATCTATGATGAGGATGCTCCGGAGCTCAATATGGATCTGTTCCAGTGGGACATTCCCGTACTCGGAATCTGTTACGGCCTCCAAGCCCTCGCCCACTCCGTAAACCCCGGATCTGTTGAAAAGGCAAAAAAACGGGAGTTCGGAAGAGCCCGGATCCGGATCGATAACAACCAGGACCTTCTGAAGGGTATTACAGAAGGTTCGGTCGTGTGGATGAGCCACGGTGACCATATCCGAAACCTGCCGGACGGATATGAAATTATCGCACATACAGACAATGCACCGGTTGCAGCCGTGCGTCATAAATCGAAACCTCTCTACGGGGTACAGTTTCATCCGGAAGTAGTCCATTCCGAGGATGGAGTCTACCTGTTTGAAAATTTCGTGAAATCTATCTGTAAATGTAGCGGAACCTGGACCCCTTCAGCATTTATTGAAACCGAAATAGCAGCCATTCGGGAGCAGGTAGGTGATAACCGTGTCTTGTGTGCCCTGTCCGGAGGGGTTGATTCCACTGTTGTTGCCACGCTTCTGTATAAAGCAATCGGGGATCAGCTGCAGTGTTATTTTGTCGACAATGGACTTCTCAGAAAAAATGAGTTTCAATCTGTCCTGAAAACATATACCGACGCCCTGCAGCTTCCTGTGGAGGGGATCGATGCGTCCAGCCTCTTCCTGGAACGTCTTCAGGGTATCTCTGACCCTGAGGAGAAGAGGAAAATTATCGGAAATACCTTTATTGACGTATTTGAAGAGAAGGTCAAAGGCAACAACCCGTTTAAATTTCTTGCACAGGGAACACTCTACCCTGATGTTATCGAGAGTGTCTCTTTCAAAGGCCCGTCAGCCACAATCAAATCACACCACAATGTAGGCGGCCTTCCCGAAACGATGAAGCTTGCCTTGATTGAACCTGTACGCGAGCTGTTCAAGGATGAAGTACGGGCTGTCGGCCGGGAACTCGGTATCCCGGAACACTTTATTGGCCGACATCCATTTCCAGGCCCCGGACTCGGAATACGAATTCTGGGAGACCTTTCAAAAGAGAAACTTGACCTGCTGCGGGAAGCCGATGCAATCTTTATACAGGAGTTGCGTGAGAGCGGTCTCTACGACAATGTTTGGCAAGCACTTGTTGTTCTTTTACCGGTACAAAGTGTCGGTGTTATGGGAGATGAGCGAACCTATGAATTTACTGCCGCTATACGGGCTGTTACCAGTATAGACGGCATGACAGCAGACTGGGCACATCTCCCCTATGATTTCCTCTCGGATGTGTCTAACAGAATTATCAATGAAGTTCGCGGTATTAACCGGGTTGTCTACGATATCAGCTCAAAGCCTCCCGCAACCATAGAGTGGGAATAGACACACCGGTTCATAACGGGTTCAGATAATCCAGCTCGCAACAAAATTTCAACATCAGGGTTATAATGACAATACACTGCATAGCGGCGGGCGATACAGACTGAATGCAGTTGTGACATTCATACATCCAGACAGCTTATGTACTCTTTTTGGAATACGATTCTTCTCACACTTTTTCTGCTATTACCGGTTACCAGCCTCTTTGCCCAAAGCTATGAAGAGGCCCTGGAACTCTATCAGAACGAGCAGTTCCTCGAAGCATCCGAACTCTTCATGGAACTTGATGGGGATGAGGCGAAACTCTTCTCCGGCAAGAGCCACCTTGCACTGGGGAATCACCTCATGGCGCTCTTCTTTCTCGATCAGGCTATCAGTAGTGAAGTGTCGAATATCCGCCAGGAAGCTCTTTTTACTTCTGCCATAACTCATTTCAGATTAAAAAATTACGCCAGAAGTCTGGAAATTTTATATCAATTGATACCGGTTCAGAACTCCACCGGACTTCAGCAAGAAGCAGAAAATTTGTACCGGGATATCCTGCAATTTTTGAATGATCGTCAACGTCTACAGGTATTTCAACAAATAACCAATTTTGAGATTCGAACAGACCTCATTCGGAGTGCGATCTCCCGGGCCGAATACACCCTAATACAGGCAATGATCTCTGAACTGGAACCGATTGCTCAGCTTGAAGGGAATAGCGCAGCCATCCGGGAACTCAGGCAGGAAACCGGGCCTGAACAAAGCTACCAGGTTAACCAGGATCTCGGCAGTGTTGCACCACAAGGCATGATTTACAATATCGGGGTCGCTCTCCCGGCCTTTGAAACTGACGACCCCGAGTTTGTTGTTCCGAGAAATCTCTATTTCGGCATCATGCTTGCTGCTGAAGAGTTCAATGCCAGACATACCGACCAGAAGGTTTTCCTGCATTTTCAGGATACCGGGTCAAACCCCGACCAGATCGGCATGCTGATGCAGCGGTTATTGTGGCAAAGTCATCCCGATGCATTGATCGGCCCACTCTTTTCCGATACTGCCGTCGTTTTGTCTGATCTCGCCCGGCAGTATGAAATCCCATTACTTGCCCCTCTGGCCAACTCCGACTCTATCAACTCCGGCCATCCGTATACATTTCAGGTAAATCCGACCTTTTCAGTACACGGCACAGAGATGGCACGTTATGCCGTTCAGGAACTGCAGCTTGATACTCTTGCCGTCATTTCCGAAAGCGGATCATTCGGCAGCTCCTCTGCTCAGGCCTTCCGAAAAGAAGCAGAAGAGCTGGGGGCCTACATCGCATACTACTTCGAAGAGGATTTTTCAGAGTCTGGCTATGACCTTAGTGAAATCACCGAGGTCTTCACTCCGGACAGTGTTCTCATTGATTCCCTCGGATATACTCCGGTAAAAGGTGTCTACGCTCCATTTACCGGCCAGGCTGCCGAAACCCTCACCCGGCTCTTTATGACGGACCTGGAAGCGATGAACGCCAATCTGATAGTGATGGGGTCTGAGGAGTGGAAAGAGGCCGAGTTTTCTGAAGGACAGAGAAGCTCTTTTGATATCTACTATAGCGAACCCTCCTCACCTGACATTGACGAAACGACTCTTGAGTATTTTCAGCAGGACTTTCAAAACCGTTTTTCAATACAAGCTGATCAGTTTGCCAGGATCGGATACGATACAGGGACATTTCTGTTCCAGACCCTTGAGAGCAATGGAAATCCGGAGTCTCTCCACCGAAACATAGCAACTTCGCCAATCTTTAACGGTCTCTCTCTTCAGATTCATTTCAATGGCTGGCAGATCAATCAGGCCGTGTCGATTCAGCCTGTCCCTGAATAGGTGTGTACTGCACCAAACCTGAGGCCCCGGCGAGTCCCCTACTCTCCGTTTTCCAGACGCTCCCGTTCATCTCTGATTCGGTACTGCTCCTGAAGCCACTCCCTCCAGATTGCACTGGCAACCAGATGTTCCTGGTACGTTCTGGAGAAGGTGTGCCCTCCTTCAGGGTTTGCAACCATAAAGATATATTCATGCTCCTCAGGATAGAGAGCAGCCCGGATTGAGCTGAGATCCGGATTGGTAATCGGGCCGGGGGGCAAACCTCTAAAGAGATAGGTGTTATAAGGATGTTCGATCTGGTAATCTTCATAAAGCAGCCGGCGTCGCTCACCGACAGCATAGTTTACCGTCGGATCAGCCTGAAGCGGCATATTACGATCCAGTCGATTCAGATAGAGCCCGCTGATGACCGGTTTCTCATCGGACCGGACCGCTTCCCACTCAACAATTGAAGCGAGAGTCAGAATTTCATCCAGAGAATACTCACTCTGTTCAATCGCATTCCCAAACGTATTCACTACTCTCTGTTCAAACTCACTCAGCAGGCGGCGGACGACCCGTTCAGGAGTTCCAGTCCAGTAGATATTGTAGGTATCCGGTAACATTCTTGCGAATAGACGGTCACCGGTAAGATCCAGTTCATCCAGCAGGCTGCTCCCTTCTTCAAATAACCGGGCAAAATCAGAAGAGTCTGCCGATAGCTGGCCTGAGAGTACGACAGAGAGCTGCCCTGGGTTGATACCTGGGGGGATGGTTACTCTGGCATGATCCTGAATCCCCCTGGCAATTCGGGAAAGCAGGTCATCATAGGAGTAGCCTCCGGAAAGTTCATAACGGCCCGGTTGAAAATTTCTCCATCCCAGCACACTCCCCGCCCATCTCAGATTGTCAGGATCTACAACAATACTCAGTGAATCAAGCGAGTGAGCCAGATCATCCAGCCCGCCGGTTTCATGTAGAAAAAGTACGGTGGACTCAGGTGCATGGATTGCACTGGAACTGTAGAGCCGGTGGTAGCGGGATCCGAAAAAAATGGTGAAAATAGTTAGAAACAGAAGTAGCTGAATCGCTGACTCCCTCCTTTCCGGCAGATACTCTGATGCTGGAAATCCTGTCTTCATACCCTGTTGTTATGGGATTATAGATGCAACTCCTCAACAACCAGATCACGCAGGATGTTTCCTTATGTTGTTGATTGAACGACAGGTAAAGTAATGCAAGAATCTGAAACCCAAAAGGGGCAGCCTGTCAAAATTCCCCAGAAGTGTTTGAAAAAATGTAAAGTAAACTATGAAAAACCAGGATTTTTGGTCAAGATCGAGGCCAGAGGGATTTTAAAACCGCAGCATATTGAGCATATGTGAGGATTTTAAAATCCCGATAACGAAGATATTGAGCAAAAAGACGGTTTTACAGAGCTTATGTTAAAAAGTTGGGTTAAAACGGACCCAAAACGTTGGCGAACGATGGTCAGCATTCAGAGGCCAGGCCAGCTCAAAACGGAACAGGCCAGAGCCGGCTCCAATCCCGGCATCATGAGTCATGTCACTCAATCGGAAGTTGTCAAAGCCCTGGAACGGATTATCACTCTCTGCAAGCTGTTCGTCCTGTTGGGCCCAGCCGGAATCGAGAAAGAGAATCAGGTGGAATTGATTCAGGTTCACCCAGGATCCGGAGTATCTGTTCTCACGCCCAAAATGTACTTCAAGGTTACTCAAAAGCATTTGATTCCCTTCGAGTGACTTATAGGGTGTCGCCCGAAGCGACCCTATACCCCCCAGACGAAATCGGCGAAAACCGGGTGCTTCGCCAGTAATACTCCCGGAGCGGACTCTCCAGGAGAACATTGATCCCGGCTCAAAATTATAATAGAATAGCATTTGAGCCAGATATCGGTTATAGGGAAAGTCATTCTCAAAACTGTCCAATCCGGCCAATTCTGCCTGTATAGTGCCTGAAAATGTAAATTTTGGCAGTAGTATCAGCTTTCTCGGATTAAATGACAGCGCAAGATTGAGACGGCGGACATCAGTCTGATCAACCGAGTCATCTATCGGGCGATTTGGCAAAAAGTGACGTCCCCGGCCAAAAATGGAGAAGTTGCTATTATGATACAGAGTTGAAAATTCGTCGAAATTATAGGAGACAGCTCCTTC
>JBBDRW010000134.1:0-4227 GCA_040905265.1 Balneolaceae bacterium
CCTGCGACCCTCTGCTCCCAAAGCAGATGCGCTGCCGGACTGCGCCACTCCCCGTTTACAAATCTGTTTGATACGTAATATCAGGCGGAGACAGGTACCTGTTGAAACCCTATCTCTCCACGTTGATCAAATCTCTTTCGTTAATTCTGAATCGAATTTTCAAAAGAATCCAAATATAAAAGTATTGCCAGCAGAATGCAATGAAAAACCATTTAAAACTTCGCCAATAAGATTCATTGAATCGATTATCAGAACAAGTTTTTGGCCGATTCTCGAAGAAAACCGGTACCGTAACCAACCAGTTGTACACATACGGCTGGTATACTGACGATAGCGACAGAGAGGCGTTTCTCTCTAGCCAGAGCATCCAGAAAAACGAATACGAAGTAAAGCAGAGGGATTCCTGTCAGAAAGCCGTATTGAGTAACGTCGGCCATCATGAGTATCAGAATCAATATAGAACCGAGTGTGAAGAGAGCTGGAAGCAGATGGACGAGTTTGCGTTCATCCGGGTGCAGTCGGATGATATTGATCCTGGCCCTTCCGAAGAAGTGAACCTGTGCGAAAAACTGTGTAAGGTTGGTTCGTCGTTTGTGGTAGACAAAGGCCTCTTCAATCAGAGAAATCTGAAATCCCGCTCGTTTTATGCGGATGCTCAGATCAATATCTTCACCCATTCGTGTAATTCTGTAACCGCCCGTCTTTCTGTAGACTTCTCTGGAAATACCCATATTGAAACTTCTCGGATGAAAGGCCTCCAGACTTCTTGAACGGCCGCGAATTCCACCGGTTGACAGGGGGGAGGTCATTGCGTAACTGATGGCTTTCTGCCGGACAGAAAAGGTGGGGTGGGCCCGGTCGGGGCCACCCCATGTATCGATGTTGCCGGATTCGATTGCATGTCTTACAGTATTAAAATAGTGCGGGGGAATAATGCAGTCCGAATCAAAAACGACCAGGAATTCTCCACTTGCTTTATCGAACCCAAAATTTCGGCTGAATCCCTGGCCGGAATTCTCTTTAAAGAAATAGCGCAGATTCAGCCGGGTGCGGTACTCCTCTGCAACCTGTTTGCAAGTGATTGTAGAGCCATCTTCCACGATCAGTACTTCAAACTGATCATACGTCTGACGGGTCAGGCTCTCAAGTAGTTCCCGGATCTCTTCCGGTCTGTTATAGACCGGTACGACAACAGAAAAAAGCATAGATGAATTTAAGCATGAAAATTACGTTCTTTCTACCCGAACTTACCGGAAAAGACGGATCCGGATGTTCTGTTCAAGAAACGTCCAGCCGGTACACGTGTTCAACCTATTCCCGGGCTCTGCAACCATTTGCAAAGGTTCCTTACGTTCAATATAAAAGAATATAATTTTACACCATTGATGAAATATCTGACTCTGACACTTATCCTGATATCATCAACTTCCGTAATAGCACAGCAAATCGAAATTCAGCCCGGTTCAGATCCTGCTCATTATGAACTGTATGAGTATCCGTTGAAGGGTACTCAATTTATGATTGAAGATCAGCTTGTCCGGCTCATACGGCCGGACGGCAGTGAGACGACAGCCGGTATGCTTGCACTGGACCGTTCCGGAAACGGAGAATTTCTTCAGATCCTCTATCAGGAGGGTGAACTCATATCAGAATTGTTTGATGCGGATGGGAGCCTGATAAATCGTATCCAGCTGGAGAATTTTGATTCGTTCGATGAGACACTGGATGTCCGGCAGTTTGAAGACGGACGGTTTGTGACCAGAGACAATGTCGCAAATTTCACCTTTTTTGAATCAGACGGTTCCATCCGCTATCAAATATCCAACAGTTCTCAAAATCCGGATGGCGAATCCGTATCGGAACTGGCATCCGATCCAGCCGGGACGACGATTGTACTCTACAACCCCAGGATAAATTATGGAGAGCACCCCGGCTCCAGAGCACGTATTGTGAATGATGAGAATGATACAACAGAACTGTTATCTTCTCAGGATCGGGCAATATCCCATCTCTCCGTGACTTCATCCGGCTCATTTATCCATCTGATTACGGAACAGGATGGATCGGGAGATCAACTCCATATCTTTGACCGGTTCGGGAACCAGCTTACAGAGTTCAATTTGGAAGAGAACCTCTCAGGCACACACCTGACAGAAGATGGATCGAATCTTACTGTCTGGTTTGGAAATCGGGTTCAGGTTTACCGTACCGTTGATATGGAGAGGATTGGGAGTGTCAGCCTGGCGTCTTCCATCGTTCATGCGGAGTATCACCATGAAGATCAGCAGATGGTAGCATTGGGAGGTACTACAGGCGCCGACCGAAGAGTCACAAATCCGGCTGTCTACTCTGTACACCTTCAGGAGCGGCAGATTGCGAGCAGCGAAGTGAATGCCCCCCTTTCCATGTTTAAAACGGGTCAGGTTGGTATTGAGCGTATCAGGCCGGGCAGTTATCGATTTGTCGGCCTGAATGGGCCACTTGAATTTCAAACCAGTTTCTGAGTTCCGACAGACTCCCAGGGGAGAGAAAGAGGACAGCTCAGGGAATCTGACAGAAACATGCAGCTCACCACCTGTTTGCAGATACGAAATTGTTACGGCTTCTCACCCGGAATCAGGCATTCGCCTGCTCCTCCGACTTTGATTCGGACGCATCACTCTCATTTCTGGATGAGTCCTCTTTTTCACCGGAAGCAGGTTCCGGTGTATCCCAGTCAAAGCTGAGGCCATCCCGTGATTTATTCATTTTGATCTTGATGACAGATCCATGGGCGTGGTCTACGCCAAGTATCTCCTCTGCAAGAGGATCTTCAATATACTTCTGAAGTGCACGGTGCAGCGGCCGGGCGCCAAACTTCTGATCGAACCCTTTGTCCGTGATAAAGTCTTTTGCACCTTTGGTGAGTTCGAGCTTGTATCCCAGGCTATCGATACGCTTGTGAAGATCCTCGGAGAGAATGTCGATGATCTTGAAGATATCGTCCCGTTCGAGTGGACGGAAAGTAATGACGTCATCAATTCGGTTCAGGAATTCCGGATTAAATACCTTTTTCAGGGCATCCTGAATCGTGGATTTCATCTTGGCGTAGTCAAATGCACTGTCACCTGCAGAGAACCCGATGCCACTACCCATATTCCGGATATCCCGAGCTCCGATATTGGAGGTCATGATGATAATAGTGTTTCGGAAATCGACCTTGCGGCCAAGGCTGTCCGTCAGAATTCCGTCATCCAGAACCTGAAGCAGGATGTTGAAGACATCCGGATGCGCCTTCTCGATTTCATCGAGGAGGACAACACTATACGGCTTTCGCCGCACTTTTTCAGTCAGAATACCACCCTCTTCATATCCAACATAGCCGGGAGGCGCTCCAACGAGCCGTGAGACGCTGAACTTCTCCATGTATTCACTCATGTCAATCCGGATGAGCGCATCCTCTTTGTCAAACAGGTACTGAGCCAGTACTTTGGCCATTTCAGTCTTTCCGACCCCGGTCGGGCCGAGGAAGATGAATGAACCGATCGGGCGAGAGGGGTCTTTCAGCCCTGCACGAGTCCGCTGAATCGCTTTGGTAAGCTTTTCAATAGCTTCATCCTGGCCGATAATTTTATCCCCGAGCTGCTTTTTCATTTTCAGGAGTTTCTTCCCTTCGCTCTGGGTAATCTTTGTAACGGGTACGCCGCTCATCATAGCTACGACAGCGGCTACATCTTCTTCAGATACGTCATAAATAATGGTTTCGGACTCTTTTTCCCAGGTCTTCTGAGCCTGTTCCAACTCTTCAAGAAGTCGTTTTTCAGTATCACGGAGCCGTGCAGCTTCTTCAAACCGCTGCTTTTTGACCATTGAGTTCTTCTCCTGGCTGGTAGACTCAATCTGTTCTTCGAGATCAAGAATCTCCTGGGGAACCGTAATATTGGAAAGGTGGACACGAGCGCCCGCTTCATCCAGTGCGTCAATCGCCTTGTCTGGCAGAAAATGGTCGGTTACATAGCGGTTGGTCAGAGTTACACATGCCTCCAGTGACTCTTCCGAGTAGTGTACGCTGTGATGCTTCTCATACTTTCCTTTAATCTGCTTGAGAATCTCCTTGGTCTCCTCAATGGAGGTCGGGTCAACCATAATCTTCTGGAACCGGCGCTCCAGAGCGCCATCCTTTTCGATATATTTCCGATACTCATTCAAAGTAGTAGCACCTATTGCCTGTATCTCACCCCGGGCCAA
>JBBDRW010000135.1:0-24913 GCA_040905265.1 Balneolaceae bacterium
CGATTCCCGGCGGCAGTTACCGGATCCTCTTGCCTTTGTTGAAACAGACCGTTCGGAATCTCGAGGAGTCAGGAATTGGCAATGCATTGACCGGACCCGTTGTACGAGGTGATGTGGAGACTGTTGAGAAGCACCTTGCCTTGTTACAGCGGGATAGTGAACTGCTCACACTCTATAAAAATCTGGGAAAAGTAGCTCTGGAGATTTCAAAAGAGAATGAATCGATCGATACAGTTCAGATTGAAACACTCCAGTCCCTTTTCCGCAGCGGGCTTTGAGCTAACCGGCCTGGCTGCGTAGTGGCAGTCACCCTTCTACAAAGATAATCCATGTATTCAACAAGATATTATTGGTAACTGTTGGAAAGTATCCCGTACATATGTTTCTTACCCTGTTCCCGGGATGTCTGCAAGTCAGGTATTTGACGGAACATTCTTTAACAACCTACTAATCGATTATTCGGTAATCTGACTTATGGAAATACTATTACGCCTACCCAATATTTTAAAAGGCAGCCTGATGCTCTCCGTGCTGTTTGTACTGTCCGCCTGTGCATCGATGGATGTGCCGGCCAGCCAGCCGGCAGCCAGCTCTCAAGAGGCTGCTCCGGTAATACAGGATGCCCCCGAAAGGCTGCATGTTCTTTTTCTGGGGGATAACGGCCATCACAGGCCGGCAGACAGAATTCAGCAACTGATTCCGCTGCTTGCCAGCCAGGGAATTTACGTTCACTATACCGATCGTCAGGATGAGATCGATTCAGAGAATTTGAAGAATTATGATGTTTTCATGATGTACGGGAACCGTACAGGTCTACCCCAGGATCAGGAAACGGCGATTCTGAATTTTGTAAACGGAGGAGGTGGATTTGTGGCGATTCATTCCGCATCTGCAACGTTTAATGACTCGGACGCATTTGTCAACCTGGTTGGTGGTGCATTCAAGAGCCATGGAGTCGGTACATTCCAGGCCAACCGGACAGAACCGAATCACCCTCTGTTCCAGGGCGTTCCGCAGATCGAAAGCTGGGATGAGACGTATGTTCATATGAAACTCAATCCTGACATGACGGTTCTTTCTGTTCGGGAGGAAGGGAGCCACCGTGAACCGTGGACCTGGGTTCGGAACCAGGGTGATGGACGTGTTTTCTACACGGCATGGGGGCACGATGCACGGACCTGGGGAAATGAAGGATTTCAGAAGCTGGTTGAACGGGGAATCCGGTGGAGTGCCGGAGACTGGGCGCTTGATATGGATTTCACTCCGCCACTGCTTACTTACGGAGAAGGACGTCTTCCGAATTATCCGGCAGGTGAGCCCTGGGGAACTACCGCAGAACCGATTACTGACGTACAGGAACCTCTCTCTCCTGAGGAATCCCGTGATCATATCATGGTCGATCCTGCATTCAGGGTAGAACTCTTTGCTTCCGAACCGGATATTGTCAACCCGATCGACATGACCTGGGATGAAAAAGGGCGTCTATGGATCGTTGAAACAGTTGACTATCCGAACAAATTTCTGGATGGCCGGGTCGGAAATGACCGGATCAAGATTCTTGAAGACACAGACGGTGACGGAAAAGCGGATAGCTTTACGGTTTTTGCCGAAGGGTTAAATATACCAACCAGTCTGGTTCTCTATGATGGTGGAGTGATCGTGGCGCAGGCTCCCGATTTTATCTACCTGAAAGATACGACAGGAGACGGAAGAGCGGATCACAAGGAGGTTCTCTTTTCCGGTTGGGGTACATTTGATACCCATGCCGGCCCAAGCAACCTTCACTACGGATTTGACAACCAGATCTGGGGTGTAACCGGATATTCCGCATTTAATGGAACGGTCGGTGGGGAAGAACTTCAGTTCAGCAGTGGTATCTATCGTTTCCTGCCCGACGGATCGAAACTGGAACAGGTCTCCCGTACTACGAACAATACCTGGGGCCTCGGTTTCAGCGAAGAGGGGCTGGTATTCGGATCTACAGCAAACAATGATATCCCGGTCTTTAGCGCGGTTCCGAACCGGTATTACCGATCTGTAAGGGGGCCTCTTGTCGGCCAGTCCCAGCAGCGTCCGACGCCTGCGATTCCCAGAATTGCACAGGATAACTCGATCTATCCGATCACCGAAGGGGTACGCCAGGTGGATCAGCATGGCCGGTATACAGCCGGTTCCGGATTTCATCTCTATACGGCACGGAATTTCCCGAAGCATTATTGGAACCAGCGGGCATTTATCGGCGAACCGACAGCCCATCTTCTGGGTGAGTTCGTGATAGAGCCGAACGGTTCTACCTTTACGGCAGATAATGTCTGGAACTTTATGGCCAGCCAGGATGAGTGGTTTTCACCGATCCAGACCAAAGTGGGGCCGGACGGCGCTCTCTGGATGGTGGACTGGTACAACCTGGTTATTCAGCACAATCCCTTCCCGGACGGATGGGAGAGGGGAGAAGGAAATGCGTATGTAACTGATCACCGGGATGTTGAGCATGCACGTATCTACCGGGTTGTCTATGAGGGTGAGGAAGATAGCTATCAGTCTTTTGATCTGGATGGCGCCACTCCGTCTGAACTCGTGGAAGCATTGACCCATGACAATATGTTCTGGAGACAGACTGCACAAAGGCTTCTGGTTGAGCGGGGTGAGACAGATGTTGCTCCTGCACTGCTGGAGCTGTTGGGTAACCCGGGCATCGATGAGCTGGGCTTGAATCCGGGTGCGCTGCATGCACTCTGGACACTGGATGGGCTGGGGCTTCTGGACGGGTCTGACAGAGCTGTATTGGACGCTGCTTATGCCGCACTTCATCATCCGGCCGCTTCAGTTCGTCGTGCTGCACTGATGACCATTCCGAGAAATGAAGAGTCTCTGCAGCGGATTCTGGCAGCAGACTTTGTTCCAAATCCGAATGTGCCTGGCGAAATGAACTATACAATGCCAGCATCATCGATGATGGCAGTCAATCCTCAGGTTCGGCTCGCGGCACTCCTGGCACTTTCTGAAATGCCGGTCTCTGAACAGGCCGGTGTTGCAGCCGCTGAAATACTGGTGCTCGGCCAGACGGCGAATGATCGCTGGATGCGGGATGCAGCTATCTCGGCTGGTGCCAATCACGAAGAGAGTTTCCTGACTCATATACTGACGAAAACAGTGCCGCAGCAGGCAGACAGCACCTACAAGGCGAATATAGAGAATGCTGTCTTTCAGGTAGCTCGTCACTACGCTATGGGAGACCTGAACGACTCTGCGTACGACTATCTGTCTCAACTGGGTAGTGTGGACGAATCGATCGGTATCGGCCTTGTCCGTGGCATTGCTGCAGGGTGGCCGGAAGGTGAAGCACCGACATTCAATGCACTGCAACAGCAGACACTGAGCAACCTGATCGCCAATCTTCCGGAGTCCTATCAGGAGAGCCTGACGGAGCTTGAAGAAAAATGGGGTGATACGGGCCTGTTCTGATTGTATGGCAGTAGTGAAGTTGCGTTGATCGTTTCCAGATCACGCACGATTCTAACAAAGGCTCGCCGATTTGATTCGGCGAGCCTTTTTTTATGGCCTCATAAAAAAACCTTCACCAGGCCAAGCCCGGTGAGGGTTTTGTATACAGCTTTTTATCACTTGTTGCGAAGCCCTCGAATCGGAGGGCCATGCAGGCAGGTGTCTGGTTAAAGCTCTACAGCTTTGTAACCACCCTGCTTCTTGTCTCTGATAAACATAACCAGGAATATCAGGGCAACGACAAACGCTATCGGGGCAACCCAGAAGAAGGACATGCGTCCGCCATAGTTGTCGGCAGGCCTGAGTATCTGGGATGCAGAGCTGATCAACTCTTCTTCCTGCTCAAGAGGAACATCTATAAGCGCACGAAGGGCATTTCCTGTAAGATTACCATCGAGCTCGCCAGTCTCTCTGTAATGGGACAGAGCCGCTTCTGCGTGGTGTAATACATTCTCCACATCAGCTTCCCGGTAGCCGAGTTCAGCGAGATCCTGCATGGAGGTGGCTGCCTGGGCAGAGGCAATGTAATCGGGGAAACGCTCTTCAACCTGCACCAGAACCGATACGGCTTCTGACTCGTCCAGGGCATCTGGCAGATAGTTGTCGGCAATTCCACCCATAATCGCGTTGGATCCGCCGGCTGCAAAGAAGCCGAGGCCGATCATAAGTACGATTCCGAGAGAACCAGATTTTGGATACCGTTCGCTCATCAAACCAACCATCGTCGGGAAGTAGAACGCTACACCGGCTGCAAAGAACGTTCCGGCGAGCATCAGAGGGAAGAGTCCCGTCTCAATAAAGGCAAACATGTAGAGTCCGACCCCGGTCAGGATAGAGGACCAGAGAAGCATACCGGTGGGGGAGAGTTTTTCCACAAAGGTTCCGGCAAAAATCCTGAGTACCATCATCAGGCCACTTATCCAGACAAACACCAGCATACCGTGAACTCCGGCTGCCTGAAGTACTTCCGGAATCCAGCGGCTCGGCCCCATCTCGAGGGAGAGGGTCACCATTTTGAGCAGGATCAGGCCGATCACAAACGGATGGGTAAAGGTATAGATGAACATCTCTTTCATTGGTATACCCTTTTCCGCGGTCTCTGTTTTCGGAAACTTCTCAGGGAGAACCATGTATCCGTAGATGAGAATTGGGATATAGATGATGGCGATTTGCCAGGTCCAGTGGCCGATTGAGATCGGGCCAATTTCACCAACCTGTACCATCAGAAATCCGAGCAGCCCGCCAACGACCATGGAGCCGGGGAAGAAAGCGTGAAAGTGGTTCAGTTTTGTAACCTTGTTCTTCGGAAAAAGCGCTGCCGTAAGCGGGTTACCGGCAATCTCGATAAAACCGTTTCCGGCACCGAAACCGATTGCTCCCATAAAGAGGATCCAAAATGCAAACGGTTCGCCTGCAAAGGGTGCGCCGGCCAAAAAGAGGGTCACCCCAAGCAGATGGCAGACAAAGGCACCAATGGTCGCTTTCTTTAGCCCGATCTTCTCCAGAAGAGGGCCGATCAGCAGAAGTGAGACAGCCATACCCCACAGAGCGGCGCCACCGATATACCCGACCTGGGCGTTCGTCAGGATAAATTCGGTTTTTAGTTGTGCAAGTATGTTACTGACCAGTACGAAGGAGAATCCCGTAGGTACCAGCGCGAGACAGATACCGGTAAACAGCTTCTTCCGGTTAATGTCACTCAACGTGTTTTCTGTAGTATCCATAGAACAGTTTGGTTTCAGGTTAGTTAATAGAAGGAGGCAAAATCAAAAGATGCATTGTTCCACAAGCATATTCCGTTTAGAATATTGAAATCTCAGATGGATTCCAATACGTTCATGCTTTTCCGCAGGATTGTTCGCAACCGGATGAATGGTGAATCCGGAAAGGTTCCCGCCAAATCGAACGTAAAATAGCATTCAGTAAAAAATAGTCAAGCATTTTTGTCATATTAAATGGATTTCTGCCAGATAAATAGAATCCGATCCGGGATAGCTTCTGGATATTTTCTTCAATACATTTACAGCTCTTGTTGTTTCTTTTAATTGTATTAATTACACTTATTTCAATTAAATGGTCAGGTGTCTCCAGTGCAATTCCATTGCCGGGGCCACACTTTCCTCCAAAACGTGTAACTGAAAAACGAACCGAAGACAGATGATGCGAACTCAACAGACTCTCTCACTTATTACCAAAACTGCCGGCATGCTTATTGCGGCGATGCTGTTTACTTTCTCCTGTGCCCATATGAACACAGGGAATGGCCAGTCGGAATCTCCCAGGTTCAATAATCCTGAACCGGCTGCAAAAAACGGTTTGCATGTCTTGTTTCTCGGTGACTACGGAATCCATCAGCCTGCAGAACGAATCCAGGAAGTGATCCCTTACCTTGCCGGAAAAGGGATTTATGTTACGTATACAGACCGGCAGGAAGATCTGAATCCGGAACGTCTTGCCAATTTTGACGTATTTATGTTTTATGGAAATCGTGAATATCTGCCCGCTGATCAGGAGAAAGCACTTCTTGATTATGTCGATAATGGCGGTGGACTTGTGGCTCTACACTCTGCATCCGCTTCGTTTCTGAATTCAGACGCTTTTATCAATCTGGTCGGCGGCGCTTTTAACTGGCACGGAGGCAAAGAGTTCAGTACTGAGAGAGTCGAATCCAGCCACCCGGTTTTTAACGGTGTACCGCAATTCGAAAGCTGGGATGAGACGTATGTCCATGTTGCACACAATCCGGACCGTACTGTATTAAGTGTACAGTCGGAAGAGGGTCATGATGAGCCCTGGACCTGGGTGAGAAATCACGGAGAAGGCCGGGTCTTCTACACCGCCTGGGGGCATGACAGCAGAACCTGGACGAATCCCGGGTTTCAGACACTGCTCGAAAACGGAATCCGGTGGGCTACCGGAGATGAAGCATTAACCAGGGATTATTCAGCTCCGGCATTGACCTTTGGAGAGGGTGAACTTCCCTACTACCCACCGGGGGAGTCCTGGGGAACGATCGGTGATCCATTTACCCAGGTTCAGAATCCATTCACACCGGAAGAAGCTCTCGAACATGTTTTTGCAGATCCCGCATTTCGGGTCGAAATGTTTGCTGCCGACCCGGAAGTTGTCAACCCGATCGACATGACCTGGGATGAAGAGGGGCGTTTATGGGTCGTTGAGACCGTTGACTACCCCAATACCTTTACGGACGACAGGGAAGGAAATGACCGAATCAAGGTACTGGAAGATACAGATGGTGACGGCGTTGCGGACAACATCACAATTTTTGCGGAAGGCCTCAATATTCCAACAAGCCTGACGCTTGCAAATGGTGGAGTAATAGTGACACAGGTACCGGATGTTCTCTTCTTCAAGGATACAACAGGTGACGGCAAGGCAGATCTGAAAGAGACGATTGTGTCCGGATTCGGTACGTTTGATACCCATGCCGGGCCGAGCAACCTGCACTATGGGTTTGATAACCAGATCTGGGGCGTCGTCGGCTATTCCGCTTTTGAAGGGACGGTTGGAGGACAGGAACATCAGTTCTCCCAGGGAATTTTCCGATTTACTCCTGAAGGGGACAGGATGGAGTTTGTATCCAATACGACTAACAATACCTGGGGACTCGGTTTTTCTGAAGAGGGGGTTGTCTTCGGTTCCACTGCAAACGGAAACCCGGCCGTACACAGTGCGGTTCCGAACCGTTTTTATGACAAGGTTGAGGGGATGGGTCGCCCACGGCTCCCGATGATCGCCAATACGAACCGCTTCTTCCCGATTGCAGACAGTGTCCGCCAGGTCGATCACCACGGACGGTTTACCTCCGCTGCCGGTTTTCATCTCTATACGGCCCGGGATTTTCCAAAAGAGTACTGGAACCGGATTGCATTTGTTACCGAACCGACTGGCCACCTGATGGCCAAATTTATTGTCGAACCGGACGGGAGTACGTTTACGGCTCACAATGCCTGGAACTTTTTGGCCAGCCGGGATGAGTGGTTTTCACCTATACAGGCAAAGGTCGGGCCTGATGGCGCACTCTGGGTGATTGATTGGTATAATCTGGTAATCCAGCATAACCCGACACCCGGCGGATGGGATAATGGTGAGGGAAATGCCTATATCAATGATCTTCGTGACCGGGAACATGCACGTATTTATCGAGTTGTATATGAAGGAGCTACAGAGAAGGAGCCGTTTACCCTGAAGGACGCTTCGGCGGATCAGCTGGTTTCGGCCCTTTCTCACGACAACCTCTTTTGGAGATTAACGGCACAGCGCCTGCTGGTAGAACGGGGTGAGACGGATGTGTTGGCGGATCTCTATTCTTTGATTGAGGATAAGAGTACGGATGAACTCGGTTTGGCACCTGGAGCGCTGCATGCACTCTGGACTCTGGACGGGCTGGGACAGCTTCGGGGTGGAAACCGTGAAGCATTGGAGGTTGCAACTGCAGCTCTTCACCATCCAACCACATCCGTGCGCCGTGCCGCTCTGATGGTCTTGCCGCGCAATATCCAGACAAGAAATACTATTTTGCGAGCTGGATTCCTGCCAAATCCGGATGTCCCGACCGGTGTCGGATACCGGCCGATGGCGGGTGACCCGCAGGTGAGATTGGCAGCCCTGCTTGCACTTGGCGAAATGCCGGCATCGGCAGAAGCGGGCAGAACAGTGGTAGAGACGATTTTACGAGCAGAAAATGTAAATGATCGCTGGATTCGTGATGCCGCAACGGCTGCCGGTGTTCAGCACCTGCAGGGCTTTCTGGAGTATGTGATGGAGCGGAGAGTGAACCCAAGGGCAGACAGTACCTATATAGAAAATGTTCAGACGGTGATCTCGCGAGTCACGGGACACTATGTACGAACGGTTTCACCTGAGGCAGAAACGGTAGCTGATTTCTTGTTATCGCTCGGCCAGATGGATCAAACAGTCGGAATTGGACTGCTTCAGGGAGTGGCAGAGGCTTGGCCGGAAGAGAATGCACCTGCTTTTTCAGACGGGCAGCGATCATCTCTTCAAAGCATCCGTGCATCCCTGTCGGAGAGCTATGATGAGGCACTGGACCTCCTCGCTGAAAAGTGGGAGGAACCTGAAATATTCGGGGAGCGCTAGGCGTTACAGTGTCGTGTCCACCAATCGATGTGGGGATAATGAAAATCATAAATTTTACAAACTACCCGGTACATGACGTTGTAAACCTTGAGCAAATATAAACAGCATGAACATAGACAGTCGATATACATTTTTTACCGGATTTATTCTCTCCGTTTCACTGATTTTTACCGGCATTGCATTATCTGGCAGTACTACAGCAGTTGATGATGAGCAGAGCAACCGCATTCATTCATCCGCTTATGAGCTGGATATGGAGCCTGTGTTTCAGGAAGGCCAGACGGTTTCGGTAGAGGATGGCGATACGCTGGAAGTATCTTCTTTCGGAAGTGATCTCAGCTATGATGTTACTGAAATACGGGCAAAAGCGGGAAGCCAGTTTACCATCCGGTATATCAATGCAAGTTCGATGCCTCATAACATGGTTTTTGTGAACACAGAAGAGGATATCAATCCTGTCGGAATTGCAGCGCTTCAGGCGTATCAGAATGGGTATATTCCGGAAAACGAAATGGACCGTATATTTGCGTATTCAGACCTTGCCACTCCTGAATCTACGGTTGAGGTGACGATTACAGTACCTGAAGAGCCGGGGAGTTACCCCTATATCTGCACCTATCCGGGACACTTTACGTCCATGCAGGGGCGGCTTGTTGTAACGGAAGAGTAACCGTATCTGGCCTGCCGGATTGTGTGTCACACAACATCAAAGTTGAATTTCCGATAGTACAGGCAGATGATCAGACAGATACCGTCCGTCCCTGAAATAGGGCAGGATCGCATGACTCTTGACGGATACCTGATCATTGACGAAGATATAGTCGATTCTTCGTTCTTGCGTATTGCCCCTTACAGTAAACCCGCCAAATGTAAAGTTTGGCCCGAGATGGGGCTGTTCTGACCGGAAATAGGCATCACTCAACGGTGAGCCTTCACCAGTGATCACCCTGTAGGGATCTGATTCGGGAGTTACATTAAAATCACCTGTAACGACAACCGGCAGATCTCCGGATTTACGTTGAATCGTCTCCAGGATGAGCTTCGAGCTCTCGAGGCGCGCCAGATCTCCAACGTGATCGAAATGGGTATTAAAGATGAAAAACTCTTTTCCATCCTCGACTCTTCTGAATTTTCCGGATGTGAGAATACGAGGGAGCGCAGCATCCCAGCCTGCTTCAATCTGGTCCGGAGTTTCCGACAGCCAGATGGTTTCCTCCGTACCGGGTACCAGCTCAAAGCGGTTGCTGTTGTAATAGATGGCAGAGTATTCGCCCGCTTCCACGCCGTCATCCCGGCCGACACCGATTCGGTTCATATGAGAGAGTTGCTCATCCATATAGAGCAGCTGGTGATGGAGAGCCTCCTGGACTCCGACAAAATCGGAATTGTGAAACCGGATCAGGTTCACTACTTGTTCTTTCCGAAGGTCCCAACGGCTTGCGCCGTCACCGGGATTGTCATATCGAATATTGTAGGAGAGGATGGTTATCGGCTCCGGGGAATCAGCAGTATATTCTAGTTGGGTACAGGAGAGAAAAGCGCTTGCAAGGAGAGTAAGAAAAAATGGGAAACCGCCTGTCAGTAAAAGTTTCATCTGGCTGAAATTCGTTTTCGTTGAGCTCAGTCAGATGATAACTCGAAATATCGGTTCAGTAAAGTACGATCCAGGCTGATTCTATCTTAAAACAGGATAGAAAGAGTGCCGATGATCAGTGCGCTGAGAATCAAAATCCGAACGAGTACGATCAGTTTGGCGGACTCTTCAGAAATGTTTTTGCGGGTAGCAAAAAAATTGGCTGTCATAATAGATGTTTCTGTCTGTTTGTTGCCATCCTGACATCGGTCAACAGGGGTGAGGTTATTTCATTCAAATGGTTGAATGATCTCTTCTTGAACCGGACCTCCTCTCTATGATGTCGAGATGTGTTTCTCTGCATATTTGCTTGCGAGACTCTCTATACGAATTCCGGCTGGTTTTGTTACAAAAATTCGAATATTATTATCCGGGTGTTGAACTGGATGCAAATAAAAGCAGGAAGCTGTCAAAGCAGCGAGAAGAGGATGATCAACAGAATGGCACATGTGATTGTCAGAAGTGTATATAACTTCTCTCTTTCAGATGCCATACTCCTGTTGTTTGTGTTAAAATCATTCATCGCTTCCTCACAATTTATAGCTGTCTCTTTCATCTCTTATCGACCACATGGATCAGTTTCTTAAACAGGAGGCTTTGTAAAAACCAGGATTTTTCAAAGCCTCCTGACAGATTGTTCCAGGGACACTCATTTATACCTGAAAAACCCGATAATGTTTCGTTATCGGGTTCAAAAGAAGGTTCTCTCATGTTCAAGGAGTCTGACGAAAGAAGAGCAAATCTCAGATTCCTTTCTGAAGATTACGAAGCAGGCCTGTCCTTCACTTTGTCATCCTTCTTAATACCATGACGAACGCCCAGCTTGAGTTCCATCTCTTCCAGTGAGATGCCTTTTGTTTCAGGCATTATCAGACAGACGAAGAGCAATTGAAGTACCATCATTCCCGCAAAGAAGGCAAAGATCGGCCCTCCACCAAACAGGTTTTCAAACCATACAAAATTTCCTGCAATCAAGGCTGCAAAAATCCAGTGTGTGCTGCTTCCGAGTGAGTTGCCGTAAGAGCGGACCGAGTTTGGAAAAATTTCCGAGATAAAGACCCAGATCACGGCTCCCTGCCCGATCGCATGAGAGGCGATGAACAGAAAGATCAGCAGAGGTACCGCTATCCCGGTAAAGGTTTGGGTAAAGAAAGCATAGGCGATGGCGGAGAGTGAGAGTATGTACCCTGTCGAACCGATATACATCAGAAAGCGCCGGCCAAACCTGTCGATCAGCAGGAGGCCGGCCATGGTAAAGAGAAGGTTCACTACACCGATTCCAACGGTAGAGAGCAGGGCTGTATCTGCAGGCATACCCGTCATATCGAAAATGCGGGGTGCAAAATAGATGATCGCATTGATTCCGGAAACCTGGTTGAAAAAGGCGAATAGAAATGCGAGCAGAATCGGGAAGCGAAACTGTCGGCTGAAGAAGTCTCTCAGGTGCGTCTGTTTGCCAGGTTCAGGGTCACTGGCCTGGATGGCGGCAACAGAACTCTCTACACTCTCCGGATTGATAACCTGTAATGTTTCTCGTGCCTCCTCAACCCGGTTTTTGACAACTATCAGCCAGCGTGGACTCTCCGGTACAAAAAAGATTAGAACAAGGAAGAGCGTCGAAGGCAGTACCTCGACCCCGAGCATCCAGCGCCAGGCCTCTTCCGAGCCTGTCCCGATCAGGTAGTTGGACAGGTAAGCAAAGAGGATCCCCAGAACGAGATTAAACTGGAAAAGGGCTGTCAGGCTGCCCCGTTTTTCGGCGGGAGCAATCTCGGAGATATACATCGGACCTACAACCGAGGAGGCACCAATACTCAGGCCGCCAATCAGGCGGAATGCCATCAGAGAGTAGATATCCGGTGCCACTGCGGAGCCGGCAGCAGATATGAGAAAAAGTGCGGCTATCCATGCGAGAGTGTTTTTCCGTCCCCAGCGCTGAGCTGGAACACCCCCAAATAGTGCTCCGATAATGGTTCCATAGAGAGCCATTGCGATCATCTGCCCAAGCATGATGTCTCCAAGTTCCCACATCGACTGGATGCTCTGTTCGGCTCCTGAAATAACGGCGGTATCAAATCCGAACAAAAAACCACCCAGTGAAGTGGTCAGTGCCCAGAAGTAAATTTTCGTTCGATTCATTCCAGTAGTGAGTATCGATTCATATCCCGGATTGTGATTTCATATGTACGGGCAGGGTTAACAGAAGATCAGCTACTGTAAACCGGTATGAATCCGGATCGTTTTCGTCTTTAAAAACGTGAAAAAAGTCGTGATTTGCTAACGGATCTTTCGGGCAGAAGTAATTCGCATCAGGAGAGCATCCAGTAACAGTGTGGAGACAAATAACAGAGATATCACAAACAGGCTCAACATTGGCTGCCAAATGACGAGCCCGCCGATAACCCCCAGAACTGCTCCAAGATATTTGATGTAACTGAGCTGTTCATGCGTTGCATTTCGTATCATCCGTTCCAGCCTCTGTTCGTCATATCTCTGAATGTTCTCTTTGACGAGCTGGTAAACATCCAGCCGGTGAATCAGCCGGTGCAACAACCGTGTTGCGACATGCTCGATTACATCACCATTTGTCTGGATCTGTCCGGGAATCCGATCCAACAGTTCATCGATCTTATGTAGTTCTCTCTCTACCTTTTCAGGAATCCGGGAAATCGTCTCCTCAATCACGCGTTCCAGTTCATCATTTCGCAGAAGCTTGTAGAGTTTAACAGCGGCTTTTTCGATCGTATGACTCTCCAGAGACGATTCCAGTTCCGATAGAATTTTACGGGCCAGCGATTTGCGTACGGCAGGATGGGTAAGGGTTGTCTCTGTATATTCGGCTGCCCATAACTTCAGTTCCGATCGGAATTCCGGGTCATTAACTATCTCTTCAAGCCATATCGTTGCTTCTTCACGAAAGCGGGTGATCGCCCTGGAGTCTTGAATCTTCCGGCGGATCAAATCAGGGTTGATAAGATCTTCAGAGACAGCTTGTGCCAAACGGTGTGCAATTCGATCCTTATGGGCGGGAATGAGGCCCTGGCCAAGTATAGGCCGCCTTGCTGAAGGGCGAAAAAGCATGGTCACGGCGATCCAGTTAGTCAGAAAACCGATCAGGCCGCTGACAGACAAGATTCGTAAAAGATTGTCGAGCGGAACGTTCAGGCCAAATACCAGGAGGCTGCTGTTTTCGAAATCACTGAAGAATGAGAGGATGAAACACCCAAACAGGATCCACGGTATGGTTTTCAGAACTGTGAGGAGCCTGGAAGAGTGTTCGGCCCGGGGTGCGTCGGCATTCACCGGCTCTCTGCCAGGTTCAGAAAGCTCATTGAGCCGGGCATAGGTATTGATCAGGTTCCAGAGCTTTCGGATGTAAATACGGGTTGTCTTCTTCGCAACAGACGAAATCTTTTTTGGGTAATCTTTATTCTCTTCATTCATATTCATGCTCAGGGTCAAAGATTGTTCAATAAAATTTCAACATATCGTTATTATACTGCAGTGGGATATCCAGTTGAACGGATTCATCACTCTTTGGTTACACACGATGGTTATCTCCGCTTGCTTGCCAAGCAGGGTATTTCACTACCTGTTCGCCGTTCACCCGTTAGAATCAGCAGATTCGAAAGATTCCGGATTCTGAGCAGGAGAAAAGAGTTTGTGACAATTTGAAGATTAATAACTACTTTCGAAACCTGAAACGGTAACAAAGCCTCCCAACAGGAGGGTAAAATAATCTTATGATGAATATGAAAAAACTGACCACATTCTCACTTTGTATCTTTCTTTTTCTACTTGCCGGTTGTTCGGACGGAGGCCAGCCAGAGGAGACTGCTGAGAATTTCGATTCGATCGTTCCGCAAACTGAACTGGATCACAGCATACTTATCTTCTCCAAAACGGCAGGGTTCCGGCACGGCTCTATTGAAGCGGGTGTTGAAGCGATTACCAATCTGGGTGAAGAGAATGGAGTGTTTGTATTTGCCACCGAGGATGCATCACTGTTTAATGAAGCAGACTTAAGCAGGTTTGATGCGGTCGTATTTGTCAGTACGACACAAACACTGTTTAATGAAGATCAACGTTCCGCATTTCAGCAGTTTATCCAGTCTGGCGGCGGTTTTGCCGGGATCCACTCCGCAACCGATACGGAGTATGACTGGCCCTGGTATAACCGTTTGGTGGGAGCCTATTTCGCCAACCACCCCAGGAATCAAACCGCGACCTTGTTGATTCAGAATCATGAACACCCTGCGACGGAGATGTTGCCGGAAGAGTGGGAAAAATATGACGAATGGTATAATTTCCGTGACATGAATGAAGATGTAGAGGTATTAATTGCCCTTGATCCGGAGAGCTATGAAGGGAGTGATCATCCTGAATTCCATCCGATCTCCTGGTACCATGAATTTGACGGCGGACGTGTCTTCTATACCGGACTGGGGCATACGGAAGAGTCTTACACAGAGGATGAGCTCTTCCTGCAGCATCTCTGGGGCGGGATCGAGTATGCAATGGGAGTCCGCTAGGCTACGGCCCGATACGCCTGAAGAGAGAGGGGAAAACGATATCCCGGACGATATCCAGGATACAGAAGAGCAGTTGGGATCAGGCAGGGGAGAGGTACTTCTCTTCCAGTGCTGTCATCTCTCTCTTCCCCTCCGGTGTCTGGTCATCATACCCGATCAGGTGAAGCAGGCCGTGGATAAATATTCTGTGAAATTCTTCATTCGTTTCACTGTCGAACACTTCCGCCTGCTCATAGATTCGCGGGGCGCAGCAAAAGAGAGTCCCTTCTATCTCCCGGTTGTTTTCTCTCTCATCATAGCGAAATGTGATGATGTCGGTGATATAATCTCTTCCAAGATGGGCCTGGTTTATTCGGACGATCTCCTCTTCGTCCACATAGACCACTTCAAGCAGGGCAAACTGCACAGCTTCTCTCTGTTCGATGCGGTTCAGGGTATGGCGGAGAGCCTCTTCCCTGATTGGGAGGCTCACTCCGGATGTGTTGAAGAGTTGGAGCACCGGTTCATTCACAGCTCTGACTCACGATTCGAATTACAGGCTGGTTCGGTCAAAAGGTAAAGTCATCCAGATCTGAAGATTCGGTTAACGAGAGCGCCACCCCGCACATCATCAAATCTTCCGGCAGCTGGGTGAAGTCTCCTGAGAGTACAGCTTCACCTACATTGGCATAGAGACTGCATCCCGCTCCCGGTTCTACGATCAATCCACTGGTCATACCGGCGGCCTTGCCGAAAAAGGTTACCTGCCTCAGCAGATCGCTGGCTACAAATGCCGTGCAGTTGTGTAGCTGGAGAAACGTATTGGCGGCATAAACTGAAACCATGTTCATCGGTACTCCGTCTACTTCCAGTCCCAGATGGATTTCAAGAGCAAGCCGCCTTCCCTCATCCTTCAATTCAATCCGATAGACATCTTTTCCGAGAGGTTTGGGCGAGGCTCCCAATACGGTTCCGATGGTATCGATATTCTCTTTTGTAAAGTTGTGTATCATAGTTTCAAACCATTGTAATGGGAGGCTTTGCAAAACCGTCCTTTTGCTCAATAACTTCGTTATCTGGATTTTAAAATCCTCACATATGAACAATATGCTGCGGTTTTAAAATCCATCTGGCCTTGTTCTTGATCAAAAATCCGGGTTTTTCAAAGCCTCCTGATGTTGACTACAGGAAGCTTTGCATCCGCCGGCCGGCCTCATATTATGAGGATTCAATATAAATATACCATTCAGCCAGTCAATAGTAAAAGGGGTGTTTAAAAATCAAGTCCCCAGGATTCGATCTGTTCCCGGTTCTCTTCCCTGTTTTCCGGCATCCGGAACCATCCTGCAGACATTACATTGATTTCACTGCCAAGCTGGTCGCCCTCTGCTTCCATGTCTGCCAGGTAGTAGATTCGCTGAATGATCGTCAGAAATGAGACCCAGTCCCTGAGTTCATAGAGACTCTCCTGAAGGGACTCTTGTACCTGCTCTGCCTGTTGGGCATACCTTCTGGCACGTTCGACATTGGCCTGTTCACGTGCATCTGAGGACCTCTGTTCCAGTTCGGAGATCTGCTGCTCCAGTTCATTGATTGTTCCGAGGTCCCAATTCATCCAGTGTAGTATCTGCTCCTTGCTGAATTCTGCAAGTGAAACGGCCCGGTCATGGGCTCCGGCTCCGGCATACCGGTAAGCGTAGAGGACCGGAATTGCCCAGTTATCCTCTTCTGCCCGGAAGGGGATACGGTCTTCACCGAACGCGAGCCACTCGGCAGCTTTATCAGGTTCTCCCTGCTCAATAAAGGTGTCTGCCAGATAGGTAAACCCGTACCGGTAGTTGGTAAACATCCGGCGGATATTCTCATCGAAATAGGCGTTCGGATTGTTCCACTCCTCAAATCTGAAATTTTCAAGCCGTTCGGTATGAAATTCGGGATCAATATATCCGAACTGTCCGACATTTTCCCGTCTCTTCGGAACGACCCGGAATGCTTTCCCTTCAAGCTGAAAATAGGACTGCAGCCCAAGTTGTCCTTCTCTGGAGACCGTATTGGCAAAATAGACAGGACGAATCCACTGATTGCTTTCAAGAATCTCCAGAACCAGTTTGTCCTGAACCTGCAGAAAATGTCTCGGGTTGCCTTGCTGATCATATCCGGCCAGCCGTCCCCGAAGGTCCCAGCTTACTTCATCATCAAGTGAATCAACCGGAATGGAGTAGGGCACTGCACTCTCCAGCTGGTACTGAAGCCGCTCGTCAACTGTGACACCGGAAATTTCCTGCAGATTGACGGACTCCCCGGAAAATGCGTGCCTCAACAGAGTTTTATTGACAGGTATGACATATTCGCCTGACTCATGAATGGTCAGTTCCCGGGTGACCGAAGCGATCTCTTCGTCACTCATCCGGATTGGCAGCGGGAGAGATTCATGGGTCTGGCGGTCCCGCAACTGCTTGATGTACCAGTCTGTATTGAGAAGGCTGAGGCAAACAACCCGTACATCTGTCCGAACACCCTCCACTTCCTGCAGGTACCAGAGTGGAAATGTATCATTGTCGCCGTTTGTAAACAGCAGCGCATTTGGCTCTACAGAGTTTAACAGGTTATATGCATAATCCCTTGCAACATAATTGGAACTGCGATCATGGCTTGGCCAATTTTCTTTTGCAACCCAGAAAGGGACTGCCAGGAACATCAGGCCGAGCAGGCCGTATGCCGCAGCCTTGTTCTCGCCAATCTGCTGTTTTAACAGCTCAATGAGTGCCGTGCCTCCGATACCGATCCAGATACTGAAGGCGAAAAAGGAACCGGCGTAGGCGTAATCCCTTTCTCTCGGTTCCATCGGAGTTTGGTTCAGGTAGAAGATGATTGCGAGGCCTGTCATAATGAACAGGGCCAGCACGGAGAGGCCCCGCTTCCAGTCGTTCCGGAAGTGGTATAGCATTCCAAACAGGCCAAACAGAAAGGGGAGAAAGAAGTAGCCGGAGTTGGCCGGGTTGTGGCTGTAGGGAGTTTCGCCGAACCCGGAATACCAGCCTGTATGTTGAACGTCCGCTTCACGTCCGATAAAATTCCAGTTGAAATAGCGTACGTACATGTGGTAGACTTGGTATTTCCAGAAGTAATCCCAGTCACTGTCAAACTGCTGGTAGTAGTCGTGGTGCTGGCTCGATTGAGAGTGGCGCCTTGGAAAGAGTGTCTCCTGCTCTCTGTTCAGGTTCTGGAGTTGGTTGTCGTAGGTATAACCCATGAGCAGCGGGCTTTCACCATACTGTTCCCGCTTCAGGTAACTGACGAATGCTTCCAGGGTTGACGGGTCATTCTCATCAATGGCTGGTTCGGCCTGGGAGCGGATAAAGATCAGGGCGTAGCTGGAGTAGCCGATGATAATGACAGCATAGGCGAGCATAGCCAGGTTGAGCAGTCTCAGCTTTCGGGTATGCGTGTACCAGAGAGCGGCAATGATTGTGCCGATAATGAAGGCCATATATCCAACGGGCCCGATCAGCCCGTAGGTCATATTGCTGATATCGTCAAAAAGATCCGGAATATTGATAATGGTAAAGGGGTAGATCAACAGAAAGATGCCAATGGCAATTCCGGCCATGGCCAGGAAGGAGTGGGGCCGGTACTCCCATTTTTTGAAATAGACGATCATTGCAATGAAAAAGATCGCCAAAAGATTGAGAAGATGGACGCCGATACCAAGACCGATCAGATAGGCAATGAGAATGAGCCACCGTTCCGAATTCGGCTTTTGATGTTCTCCGGCCCAGCGGAGTGCCACCCAGACAACCAGAGCGGTAAAAAATGTAGATGAAGCATACATCTCTGCCTCTACAGCATTGAACCATTGGGTGTGTGTGACGGCGAATGTGAGTGCACCGAAAAGGGCTCCTCCGTACAATCCTGCCAGATCCATCGGGTCCATTTGGTCTGCAGGCCCTTTCCACTCCTGGATAAGGCGAACGGTGATAAGGTAAAGGAGCATAATGGTACAGGCGGAGGCGAGAACACTGATCATATTTATACTGAGCGCTACATACTCAGGCGGCATAAACATAGAAAAGAGCCGGCCCCAAAGTGCAAAAAACGGAGATCCGGGAGGATGTGCTACCTGTAGCGTGTGTGATATTGCGATGTACTCAGCCGGATCCCAAAAGCTTGCCGTGGGAGCTACTGTTAAAAAATAGATGACAAACGAAGTCAGAAATGAGAGGAGCGCAAAAAAGATGTTTCGGGTACGGTGTTGCGCAAAGATCGTCGTTAGGTTCATTCGTCCGGGTACGATTTTCGTTTCTGTTCGGCATCCGATCCGTCCATTCTGAACGGGCTTAAATGTGGCAAGATACCGAAACATGGCCTCTTTGCACAATATTTAATGTTGGCAGAATACCCGAATTGGAGTGTTGATTCAACGGCAGGGTCGGCAAAAAAAGTATTGAAATATGCAAAATGAGGTGTGTTGCATGGATAAATAAAATTGGTTATTAATCAGGCTAACCAGAATTAATTTTAATAAGCCGAATGTCCCAACTACCTTCCGGTACCAAAGAGCGATTTACAACCAAATGGGGGCTTATCATCAGTGTTCTTGGTATCGCAGTCGGTACCGGAAATATCTGGCGTTTTCCCCGAATTGCAGCTGAAAATGGAACGGATGCCGGAGCCGGAGCTTTTCTGGTTGCATGGGTCTGTTTTCTCTTTCTTTTCTCCATCCCCCTGATCATTGCTGAGTATGGTATCGGACGTCACGGAAGAAAGGGAGTGATCGGTTCATTTATCAAGATGATAGGTGAACAACATGCCTGGATGGGAGCCTTTATCGGCTTCGTCGCAACGGCGATCATGTTCTACTACAGTGTGGTAGCCGGCTGGTGCCTCTATTATCTTTTGGAGTCGATCTTTGCAACCCTGCCCGCCAGTGTGGAAGAAGCATCCATGGTTTGGGACGGATTTCAGGCTTCTGTTTTACCCTCAACATTTCATGCGATCATCATTGTCTTCGGAGGATTGGTGATTCTCAAGGGGGTTCGGTCTATCGAACGAATCAATAACCTGTTGATTCCGTCTCTTGTCATCGTCTTGATCATCTCTCTGTTTCGTGCCCTGACACTGGAGGGCAGCGGGGAGGGGATCCGCTATCTCTTTACGCCTGACTGGTCTGCACTTGCCCAGCCTGGTCTATGGCTCGATGCACTGACTCAGAACGCCTGGGACACGGGTGCCGCCTGGGGATTGATTCTGACATATGGCGCATATATGAGGAAGAGTGATGATGTAACGATCAGTGCATTTCAGACAGGTATTGGGAACAATCTCGTCTCTCTGATGGCAGCAGTTATCATTTTTTCGACTGTTTTCGGGACACTTGGGTCCGAGCTTTCGGACGGTGAAATACTCTCAATCATGCAACAGTCCGGGCCTGCCTCTACCGGCCTCACATTTATGTGGATGCCTCAGCTGTTTCAGGAGATGGCCGGCGGGAAATTTTTTGCAGTGCTCTTCTTTCTTGCCCTAACCTTTGCGGCGTTCAGTTCTCTTATTTCCATGATTGAACTGGCTACAAAGGTGTTTGTTGACATGGGGATTACCCGTAAGCGAGCTACGATCGGTGTCTGTACAGCCGGCTTCCTGTTTGGGCTTCCATCTGCTGTGAATCTTGATTTCTTCGCAAATCAGGATTTTGTATGGGGGATCGGCCTTATGGTTTCAGGTGCATTTATGTCGTTTGCCGTGATCCGGTTCGGCCCGGAAAAATTCCGGACAGAGCTGATCAATACCGATGAGAGCAGGTGGGAGCTGGGCCGCTGGTGGACGTTTGTTATCAAATATGTGGTGCCGGTCGAGGTGATCACTCTGCTTGCCTGGTGGATCTATCTGAGTGTCGCACAGATAGCACCCGACACCTGGTATAACCCACTCAGTACGTACTCGGTGGCAACTGTATTGATGCAGTGGGGGATTGTCATGATTCTTTTCAAAATCTATAATCAGAAACTGGCGGCACTTACAATGAAAAAGTGATGCTCCTTTTCACAGCTACCGGCCGAGCCGGGTGTCGATAGAGTGGAGCTTGTCCCGGATCTCTCTCAGCAGAAGAATCATCTCCGGATTACTGCCCGATTCTGTTTCCGATTCCCCTGGCCGGTTTTCAGTCACCCTGTCTCTCTCTTGCAATACCCGCGTACGAAATTCATTTGCCTGGACAATACCTGTCAGGGAGAGGTCGGAATTGGATTGGGCGCTCTGGCCGGCAGTCTCCACTTTCAGGGTACTCAGGCCAAAGTAACGAAGGACGGGCCCCTCTTTGAATGTCAGGTCCTGAATTTTATCCAGGGGAATTGTCCGTTCGGTTGTAAAAAAGATCCCTTTTTTGAACTGCAGGGACCGTTTGGTCAATTCACAGTGGAGTGCATCAAAATATCGGTTCAGATAGCGGCGGCCAAAGATCAGCCAGAAGGGTATCAGAACGATCCCAATGACCGTCAGTATGAGTGTGCAGGTTGTAATGATGAGTATGTAGTTCTTCAGCCTGGGGTCAAACTCGGCTTTCAGAATACGGTTGTGGTTCAGGCCGGCCGGATTGGCTTCGGATTCGATGGGATTGTTCATGAATATTCTGTTCTGTTAGAGGGAAGGGCGCCGGATACCTTACGAGTTTTGGGCGGAATAAGTTACAGTGATCCGGACTGTGAATTCTGCTGCCAGGTTCACGGTGCGTTTCGGGGGAGAGAAAAAAGCTATTCGGCAGCGACAAATTTCATTGCAGCCGAATTCATACAGTATCTAAGCCCGGTCGGTTCGGGTCCATCATCGAAGACATGGCCCAGGTGTGAATCACAACGATTACAAATAATCTCGGTTCGCGTCATCATCAGGCTGTTATCCTCCCGTTCAGCCACAGCATCTTCACGAATGGGAGCCCAATAGCTCGGCCAACCGCTCCTTGAATTGTACTTTGTATCCGAATGAAACAGGGGATTTCCACAAGCAGCACAGTGATAGATTCCCTCGTCATAGAGACTGTTATATTCATTGATAAAGGGAATCTCTGTACCGCCACGTCGTAAGATTCGGTATTGTGCCGACGTAAGCTGTTCCCGCCACTCCTCATCGGTTTTTACTACTTTTTCCAGATCTGACGTATCACTCATAGCGGTTAGATAGTAAGAGTTGAGATGTTGAGATAATTCGGGATGGAAATGATCAACATGCTGCTCCCCGGAACCATGTTGTGAACAGCTAAAAGCTGCCCCGGCAAGGAGAAGCGCCAGTGGTATCCATCGATATTGCCTGTAGATGCTGGTCATAGATTCATAACGTATCTCCCGGTACAATCGTGTCCGGAACAGGCAGAAATAAAAAAAGCCCCGTACATCTGCCGGAGCTTTTTACATTCGTTGCCGGAGAGAATCATTCGACAGCAATCACTTCGGTTGCATGCAATCCTTTCTCGCCCTCTGCGACTGTGAACTCAACCTTTTGGCCTTCCACAAGCTTCTTGAACCCCTCATCCTGGATTTCCGAATAGTGTACAAATACGTCTTCACCGCCATCCCGGGTGATAAATCCGTAGCCTTTTCCGTTATGAAACCATTTGACGGTACCTACTTCGCGTTCATCACTCATAATACTTAATACTTTGATTCATATTAACTCAGTCACTGCAATCACTTCCGAAGGAAATGGTTATAGTGATTCGATGAAAATAGGTGCTGGAATCTATTTTAGCAATAATTTTAAATATCTCAGTCTAAATTCTTATTAAGCTGGCTTTATGAGCATTCTGAGCAGTATTTATGTTGAATGGGGTGCGCTATCACACCAGTTTACCTGATCTGAATACTGAAACCTCCCTGAATACTGCGAGAGCTACCGGGTTCGAAAAACCTGTCACCGAAAGCGTTGATGGCAACCGATGTATTGTATCGGGTGTCAAGCAGATTGTGGACCGAGATGAATGGCTCAATTGACCAGTTTTCAAACCTGGCACCCCGGTAGTTCCATCTTCCGTTAACGAGGAGATAGGAGTCATTCCGGGCGCTGTTTTCTGTATCGGCATAATAGTCACTGACCCATTCCAGGTCGCTGCCGAATGTGTGATCCCCAAGGTCCAGGGTGAGTACCCCACCGGCACGGTGAGGGGCCACCCCCGGCAGCTGGTTGCCCTTGTACTCCTCCTCGAACTCAAACTCTCCGCCGGCGAACACGGAATGAGTCCAGGTATACATCAGTTCCAAAAGAAGGGAGGGGAAGGGACGCATTCTAATATGTGACTCCAGGCCAAAATGGTTTGCATTCCCACCGTTGCTGAAAATGGCAACGCCATCTGTCAGGCTCTCCTGTACGATCTGGTCAGAAACCCTCATTCCATAAATGGCAAGGTCTATGCTTATCTCAGGATTGCTGAAGTAACTTCGGAGTCCGGTTTCAATACCGACGGCCCGCTCTGGGTTGAGATCAGGATTGAATCCATTGCCGCTGTCTGGCCGGTTTTTAAACTCTGTCGTGGTTGGTGATTCAAATGAAGTGCTCAGGTTGCCGTAGTAGGTGACATTGTTAAACCGGTAGTTAACGCCGATACTGGGGTTCACCGTAGTAAAGATGCGGGTACCCTCTTCTCCGGCAAGATAGTCGTCTGAGGTGAACGACATTCTGTCTGCCCGGAGGCCTGCACTCAGGGATAGCCGGTCCAGGTGGAACATTGATTTGGCAAAGAGGGCCTGGCTGTTTACACGGTCCGTCTGGTCTGTTGTCAGTTCATCTCCCGGTTTCCCTCCCTCATTGTTATACTGACGGCGGTCGTCATGTTGAAATTTCAGTTCACCCCCTACCTGAAGATCAAACGGAAGGTTATTCATGTCATAGGTACTGCGCAGGCCGCCGGCCAGCCTGTCGACGGAGATATAGGGGCCGGGGAGCGGATTATCCAGGCTTCTGGTAATTCCATGGGCGGTAACGGAGAGCAAGCCTGTTTCAAGATCGTGATGGTAGACCCCTGCTCCCATCCACTGATGAAACTCTTTTCCCGAACGGGTGTTGACATGGCCGGGCCAGGCCATGCGCGGGTTCGATTCGGCATCCAATTTACTGAGAGATCCGGGATGTCGTGCATCCGGCATCCCGGAGTATGCAACCCGAAAGTCGAGAGTTGAATAGTCGGAGATGTCAATCCCGGCTGAAAGGCCTCCACGGATCAGATTTGCATCACTGTGATCCCTGTAACCATCTGTTTGATAGTAGGAGCCGTAACCATTCCAGCGAATCCCGCCAATCCGATTGTGCCAGTGTGCTTCCTGCTTCCATGTATTGAACGACCCATAATAGCTTCTGAGCATCAGTGCAGGAGAGTCGGGTGCCGGGCGGGTCTTCATATAGAGTACACCACCGCTGCTGTTTCCCCAGAATGTGGCGGAAGGCCCTCTCAGTAGTTCGAGGGATTGAACGGTTGCAGGATCGACCATATTGAGTACAGTCTGGCCGTCGGCAACTGTCAGTGGAATGTCATCCAGAATGACCTGTATGCCTCTGAGTCCGAATTGAGACCGCCATCCCATACCGCGTATGGTCATACGTTCTCCGAGGGCATGGTTTTCACGGTTGCTGACCCATATACCGGGCAGCATGAATGTCAATTCATCCATGGTAGCCGCTTTGCGGGAGACTCTGTCGGAGAGGGTCCTGTGCAGTGTCGTGACGGACATAGTGGCACGGTCGAGCGTAGTGGATGAGTGGGCAGCCTCTACATGGACCGGTTCAAGGATAATGGTAAGTGTGTCGCTTTCTGCCTGGGCCAATGCTGCCTGTGGAGGAGAAACAAACATAAAAATGGTTGACAAGAGAAGAAGGAGAGTAGCCGGTAGCCTGGAAAGTGGATGGGTCGCCATTGAAAATTCAATTTTAAACTTTTTCTATCTTTTTGCGTACTGTAAGCAAGTGTCGTGCCATCTCTGCGATATAGGGGTTGACACGACATAAGTTTACTGCTTAATGTTCCGCTTTGCAACGTTCTCTTGATCTGGAGACGGATCTGATCACGCGTAAAACGTAGTAGCAGGAAAACCTGTGACAAACAGAATGGTGAATATGACGATTCGATGGAAACAGCACGTTGAGTGGGTGGTTTTAGCAGGTGGAT
>JBBDRW010000136.1:0-24302 GCA_040905265.1 Balneolaceae bacterium
ATCTCCCGTTGAGCCATGGCAACACGGGTTACTGAATCCATCATCAACAGGACATTTTTTCCCTGATCGCGGAAATATTCCGCAATTGCCGTCGCTGTAACGGCCCCTTTGATGCGGCTCATCGCAGCCATATCAGACGTAACAGCCACTACCACGGAGCGGGCCAATCCCTCCTCACCCAGCGTATCCTCCACAAACTCCTGTACCTCCCTTCCCCTCTCTCCGATCAAAGCAATTACATTTACATCTGCATCGGAGTGTCTGGCGATCATTCCCATCAACACGCTTTTCCCGACCCCCGACCCTGCAAACAGCCCGATCCGCTGGCCGGCACCTATGGTATTGAGAGCATCTACAGCCCGGACACCGGTGGCCATCACTTCATTAATCCGGCTTCTGTGAAGCGGGTTTGGAGGATCACTGTGTACTGCACGGTAATCGGAACAGTGAAACGGCTCAGGCCGGTCGATCGGGAGACAGTTTTCATCGACAACTCTGCCAAGCATCTCTCTACCTACCGGAACCGTGAGAGCCTGACCTGAACACTCGACAAGACATCCCGATTTCATCCCTTCGATCCGGTCATAGGGCATTAACAGAGTGACCCCATCTTTCAGGCCGACCACTTCTGCAGGAATTACTTTTCCGCCAAGGGCATGAATACTGTACACTTCGCCGACAGACGCTTCCAGTCCCGTACATTCGATAATTGTACCAATCACAGACGAAACTTTGCCGTACCGTTTGGAGCCGGGCAACCCCTTTTCCAGTTGAGTACGGATCTGGCCGATATGTCTGGAAAGAGATTCGTTTATGGCTGTTTCCATGTCGGCAGTGTGAGTGAATCTTTAAAATCTTTCAGAAGTGCACGGTACTCCCGGGCGACTCGTTCCCGGTCGGTTTCCAGCCGAAACTCTCCCGGAAGCAGTGACTCGTCCGAATGGACTGAAACCGGGATCTCCTGTGCATACTTGAGGATCAACTTCTCCATCAGTTCCATATCCTGTTCAGAGACGTGAAGCACCGGGCGGGAGCCTTCTCCCATCCTCTGCAACAGCATCCCGATCTCTCTCTCCAACAGCTCCTGCATTTCCGGCTGGCTGATGGGTATCTGCAGAATCTTCTCCGTTATCTCAAAAAGCAGATCGGTCAGGCCCGGCTCCAACAACTGTTGACGGGCACGCCACTCCTCTACCCCCTGTTTCACGACTCGTTCCAGCTCTTCCAGGTGCTGTTTTGCTTCTGACCTGCCCTCCTCCAGTCCCTGATCCAGCCCCTCCTGAAAACCCTGTTGATACGCCTCTTTCCGAGCCTCTTTCAACCTGCCCCCCCAGAGCCTGTCCCGGCGGTGCAGAAGTTCTGCAACATCGACACTCTGCTGTTCCTCTTCATTCTGCCCCGGCTCCTCAGAAGCAGCCGCAGCCCGGTCGTCAAAGATCATGCGGTAACTGAGCCGGGAGATCTCCTTGTCGAACCACTCTATCTGTCGGTTGTCGATTATTTTACGGCTCATGGTCAGGTTTTTACTCTACAATCTCCTCTTCATCCATCTTGCGCGTTGTAATCTGCCCTTCTTCCTCAAGCTGCTTGATCTTGCGGATAATTCGCTGCTGCGCCTCTTTTACATCTTTCAAAGGAACCGGGCCGAGCGCCTCCATATCCTCCTGCAGCATATCTGCCGCACGGCTTGACATGTTGCTCATAAACTTTGAAGAGAGCTCGTCGCTGACGCCTTTCAGGCCCATAACCAGATCCGCTTTCTCCATCTCGTTGACAATGAGCTGTACAGTCCGGTCATCAAACTCCGTGATATCCTCAAAGAGGAACATCTGCTCCTTGATCTCGTCAGCCATCTGTGCATCGCGGCCCTGAATATCTTCCAGTACGTGCCGCTCCACATTGATTTCGGCTTCGTTAAGGATCTGGGCAACGGTGTGCGTGCCGCTCTTGACACGGTCTCCGATCACATCCATACCACCCATCTGCTCCTTGATCACTTCTTCAATCTCCTCAATCACTTCTGAAGAGATCTTATCCATCGAAGCAAGCCGGTGCATGATCTCTCCCTGGAGTTCTTCCGGCAGATACGAGAGGATCTCCGCCGATTTCTGAACGTGTAGCTGCGAAAAGATCAGCGCTGCCACCTGAGGGTGCTCGTTCTGAATGAAATTGGTAATCTGGGTAATTTTTGAGGATTGAAACTCATCAAATACCGACGTGCCGGATTGTGCCTTGAGCTTCTTCAGTACCTTCTCGGCATTGACAGCGCCTCCGATCTGTGTAAGGATCTCATGTGCATAATCATACCCTCCCTCCAGGATATACTTTTTCGCCTGCATGGTCTGATAGAACTCCTTGAGGACGGTATCTACAACCGACGGCTTGACATTCCTGATTTTAGCCACTTCCATTGTGATCTCTTCGACCTCATCCTCACGGAGCAGTTTCAACATCCGTGCTGCATCTTTCGGGCCGACCGATATGATAAAAATGGCCGCTTTCTGGATGCCGGACAGCCCTGCGAAATCGCTGATTACGCCGCTCTTCTTGCTGCTTTTTTTGGACTCATTCCCGTTATCTATATCCGTTGTTTTGGCTGACTCTGTTTCTGTCACTGATTCCGATAATGTTTTTGTCAGGGTTTCTTCTGTTGCTGTATCATTCATAGGACGCCTCTACTCCTTGTCAAATGTCATGATGACCCGCATAACCTGTGCCGCTTCTGCTGGTTTCATCTCGATGAACTCTTTGATCTCTTCCATTACGTATGCCTTCTGTTCCAGCTGACGCTGGGCACTACCACTCAGTTTCCGGTCTATAAAGTCCTCCTCATTCTCGTCCAGAAACTCCAGTGAATGTTCATCATCCTCATCAAGGGGTAACGAATCCATCTGTTCTCGGCCATTCCCGATGGAACCAATCATCACATCTGTTCCCGACCCTTTTCGAAGGCTGTAGATCAGGCCCAGAATGGTAAGAAATGCTGCCAGGATCAGGCCCCACCGTATGATATCCCTCCAGGGTGTGTTGGGGTTGAGAAATTGGCCGACCTGATCCATGGAGAGCGGGTCGTAGAATTCAACCTGGGTTATGGTGAGTTCATCTCCCCGGGCGGGCAGAATCCCAAGCGCCAGACGTACAATCTCCTGAAACTCCTCAATCTCTTCCGGTGAATAGGGCTCCTGTGTGACGACCTCTTCCCCGTTTTCGTTCACACTAACCGACTGTTTGTAGTTCACAAGCACCGAGGCGGAAAGACGCCGTATCTCCCCCTGTGTCTTCTCATAGAGTTCTCTGGTTCGGGTTACATCGTAGTTTCTGGTCTGGCTCGTCGACTCGTTGCCCCGGTTGGAGGTCGGAATTGTTTCACCTCTCAGGTTGAGCGGTGTGAATTCATCGATTGGAATCTGTTGAAATGACTCGTCATTCTGTATCTCACTTCGCCTCTCTTCCGAGATAATGGTACGACTGTCAGGATCGATCAGATCCGATTCCCGGACAAGTCGGTCAAAGTCATGCTCGGCAGATACCCTGACAATGCTGTTGCCCGGCCCCAGGACCCGGTCAAGCATAGTCTGGCCCTGATCCGTCAGATACGCTTCGGTCTGCTTTCGGAGCTGCATCTGAAGAGAACCGGACGCAAAGTCGGAATGGCTTTCCAGGCCGTCCGTCAACCGGTTTCCATTTTGATCCAATACCGTAACCCCTGATGCGTCAAGCCCTTCAACACTTGCGGCAATCAACGAAGTGATCCCGGTCACTTGTTCATTTCCCAGCCTCTGCCCACTCTTCATGCTGAGGATCACCGATGCGGAGGCCTCAACCGACGTTTGCTGAAACGGAGTTCGTTCCGGAAGCACCAGATGAATCCTGGTCGATTCAACCTGCTCCAGGGTATTGATAGACCGGGCGAGTTCACCTTCCAATGCTCGCTTTCTGTTTACCTGCTGCATAAAATCGGTCATTCCGAGAGCGTTATTGTCGAATAGCTCATACCCCATTACGTCAGACTGTACAAGGCCGACAGAAGCGAGATCCAGGCGCAGCTGATGTACCCGGTTACTGTTTACATAGATGGCACTCCCGCCATCCTCAAGCCGGTATGAAACCCCTCTCTCATCGAGTTGTTGAACGATCTCCTGAGCCGTATCACTGTTCATGGACCCGAACAAAAGGGTATAGTCCGGTTTCAGCGCCCAGTAGAAGAGGGTGCCTATAAAGAGGCCGATCACTACGACCAGCCCGATAAACATCGTACGCTGCGCCGGGCTTAACGGTCCAAAAAACGTCTGAAATTTCTCTATATAGTGATTCATTCAGAAGGCCTTATATTTGCATTCGGCTAATTTCATGGTAGGTATCGATCACTTTGTTCCGGACTTCCACCATCATCTGGAAACTCATTTGTGCTCTCTGCATGGAGATCATCACATCGTGCACATTTTCCGTTTTGCCGGCTACGAAATCCTGTGTAGTCTGCTCGGACTCTTTCATCGTTTCATCCACACCGTTCACTGCCCTGGACACCAGTTCGGAGAAAGACTCCCCCCCCTCCCGTTGAGGTGTTGCGACCTCACGGCGCCCGGAAAGCGACTCAAAATCGACAGGTCGTTGTAAACTTCGTAATTCTATCGGATCAGTCATGATATTCGTCAAGGGTTCATTTACTCTGTTATTGCTGCTGTGGCTGACAGTGGAATTGTTTCACTCTCAGACACGGGTATCCACCTTCATACCGCTCGGAAAGTCCTGCTCCCGGACATCTCCCTGCACGTTGTACAGGTTCAGCGGTTTCGGGTTGGTGAATTTCTTTTGAATCATGGAGGATTCATCGTCTGTCAGTTTCGGTGGCTCAGGCGGCGCCGCGGCTTTACGAAGCGTATTGTTCTGCACAAGCCGGTCAAACTGTTGATGTTGTATGGAGTTCAAATGTATACTCATGGCAGTTCTGTCAGATTTCCAGTGAACGTTTTATAATCTCTTTCTCTGCTTCGATGGTACTCAGGTTTGCTTCGTAGAGGCGGTTGGCAGTGACCATCCGGGTCATCTCCTGAACCAGGTCCACATCCGGATAGTGTACCATGCCATCTTCATCTGCATCCGGGTGGTTCGGATCGTACTCCAGACGGACATTCTCCGATTCAGCTATACTCACCTGAGGGCCGTACCCTTTGGAACCGGAATTTTCCACCACTCCGCCCCGGCTTTCAGACGGCTCAAGATGCCTGGGATGAGTCCGGTTCAGAGTCGTCATACTATCCTGCAGCAGATTCCTGAAGTTGTTTGGATCGACTGCTGTGACCTGTACCGACTGTGTCTTATAAGATTTACCACCATCCCGGGGTACCGATGTATTGGCATTGGCAATATTCCTGGAGGAGACAGCGATTTTTTCACGCTGAACCGCGAGCCCTTTAGCGGCTGTCTGAAATGTTGAAAACATTCTGTCTGGAAGCATACTCAGGGGTACTGGGATTAACGGTTAATTCCTGTAATTCCGGTGCGAAGCAGGTCAAAATGGTGGCGAAGAGAGCGCGTGACCAGATTTACACGTATCTGTGTGTCGGACATTTCAAGCAATTCATCTTCCAGCTCTACCGATTCGTCACTGATTTCAATAGAGGGAGTTACCTCTTTCATCCCGCGTACACCCTCCCTGTTTTGCACCTTCTGAAGCTCCTCTTCAAAGGCGACCCTGCTCCGCTTGTAGTCCGGACTGTCAGCGTTTGCGACGTTGGCCGCTGTTACCCGCTGACGCAGTGCGTAGCTGTCCATCGCCCTTGCAAGCAGCTGACTGTGATGTGAATCGATTAATTTCATCTCTGTTCGAATGAATTCTGTAAAGTGTTATTACACTCCTGATCCCGGACCCTATGTGTTTTTCATTATCAGCGGCCGGGAACAATCCCGGCGGGTCACGGTAAACAGGTTCGACATCCAACTGAGTTGCAACTGCTGTGCCAGAGCTCAACAAACCGGGTAAAAGAGCTGAAATCCCGAACTGGCAACTGATTTTGGTGATCTGCTTTCACCGTAGAGGGACAGAAATGACTGCCCGACAGGCAAAATTTTCCAAAACCGGATAAATCTTCTCTTCTGCTTAAGTCATCACGATTCAGGCTGATAACTGTCAGGCAAGGGTAAACCATCCGGAGACAGGCCATTCCATTCACACGAACAATGGCCTCGAAAAATCTGCTGTTACATTCAAACAGAACCGGTTTACAACGATCTCAAAGAATTATCTGAAGACTCTCAATGCAATTACAATTACACAGAATGTATACGGACGTTCTGGACGATCCGACAGCAGATCAGACAGGAGCTTACACAATGGACCCGATACAATTTCTGGTCTCGGATCATCCCGATCCGATTTTTATCATGGAGAAGGCGACCGGCCGGATTACCCGTACGAATCAGGAAGGTTCTGGCCGGATGGCGACGTTACTGACCGGACAGCTACTAAATGGACTGATCTGGTTCTGTGAAAAGGAGACAGAAACTCCGTACGCCTTCTATGACGGCCAATGGTATCAGTCTCATAAACAGGAAATCACGCTGGATGGCACCGAACAGCTAATCGTTATTCTGAAAAGACGGACAGACGTACCGGATCGCGATTCGTTTGACAGTTTGAAACAGGTAACTGCCACCCTTCTCCACAGGCTGAGATCTCCTCTGAACGGAGCCCAGGGATACCTGGAGATGATCGGGGATGAGTTGACGTCAAAAAGTGCGCGCAGACGATACAACAGAATTCAGGACGGGTTTGACCGGACATTTGATATCATGGATGAACTTGAACTATTGAACCAGGTTCCGGCCGGCGGCACTTCCGATGGTTCAGCAGTGCTTGCCAATCCTGAGAAGATTGTAGAGGAGATTCGGTTTCAGGTTTCACAAGAAGAGGGGAAACGAATTCGATTTATTTCAAAAGGTAATCCTCCCGGAATGCTTTGTGACCCTGTTACTCTCCGGAAAATCCTCGCTGAGCTGATCCGAAACGGACTGGAACATACAGGCCGGGGTGACGTTCTGATAGAAACTGTCTCTCAAGACAGACTTCGGGTTTCGAATGGAGGTGAGCCAATACCCGGTGAACTTGCCAGGAAAATTTTCTATCCATTTGTCACAAGGAAAGTGAACAGTCTCGGAATTGGCCTGACTCGCGCATACATCCTGGCATCAAGCCAGCGCGGCACACTATTTCTTGACAGGAATAGTACAGAAGCCGGTGTCTCCTTTACATTTCAGCTCCCGCCGACTGGATGGTAGTTCCGGACAAACACATTGTGAATGACTCCTGGCGTCCTGTCAACCATGCGATACGGTGATTGCCGCCTTCTTATAGACACCGCGTTGCAACCGTATAAGGAGTCCCTCCCCGGTCAGCCGGGCAAGATAGCGCTTGGCTGTTCGGGGAGGTATGTTTATTCTCTCTGCTACTTCAACCGCCCGTGACGTTTCAAACCGGATCGGCAATAGCGAGTAGTAGTGGTGAAATCTCTCGCCCATTGCATCTGTTTCCGTTTCAGCAGACGGTTCCGGAATCAGACGAAATAATCGGATCGCATGTTTCAGACAGGTATCCACAAGCCATAAGGCGGCAATCATGTCCGATTCATCCGGTGTAACAGAAGAGAGATGCTTCAGTGCATTTGAATCGTCATCATAACTTCTCAACAGCGAAAATATCGTAATAAAACGGATAGTGAGGAGTGCCGCCCTCCGGTTTGACAAATGCAGAAAGCCGGGCAGGTCAAGCTCCTCAATAATTTGCATTTTTTCAGCAAACGTATCGTCCACCATCTGCCACTGATTGTCCGTTAAATCTATGTGAAGCGGAAACTCTCTCTCTGCCAAAATCTGGTAGAGTTGAGCAAGTTCCCGACTCGCTTCGCCGATCTTCTCATTGAAAACCCTGCTTTTACGGTCAGGTCTGGGACTTTGCCACTTGTTTGGGAGCTCTGTCGAGTAGAGTGCGAAAAGCGAAGAGATCTCATTTCCGGACAGCTCAACCATTTTCCGGAATTCAGTTACACTGCCGGAGAGAAGCATCGACAGATTCGGCTTTTCAATCCGGACCGTTCCTGTTGCGAGTGGAATCCGAAATGGTTCATGACGGTAGGAACGTTCCGCCAGATTCGAGAGAAACTGCCATGTTTTGCCGGATCGTTTCTGACTCATGACTGACGTCAGGTCGGAAAGGATGAGAAGCCCATGTCCTCCGTTCTCTTCCAGCAGATGAAACAGCGTCTCCTCCTCCGGGCCAGCCGTAAGAAAAAGGCTTCCGGGTTGTCCGGTCGACTTATCCAGCTCCAGCAGATGGTTATGCAACACTTGTCCCAAACGTCTCGCTTTTTCCGGCATGCCGCTGGCCGTTCCTCCCGAATCCATGACGAAAGAATAGTGCCCCGGACGAACATGTCCGCCACTATATTCGGCAGTAACCTGCACAAGATGAGATGCGATAACCGGCAGGGATGAGAGCAGAAAGAGGTCCCGCTTTCTCTCATCCTCAATTTGGTTGCAACAGACACCGATCAGGTCTGGCAGGTGTTGATAAACGATTCCGGGTATAGGTGGTGTATCCGGCAGCTCCCCTGCCGGTTCAGTTTCAAGTCCGAGAGACTCACTGATCTCATCCATCTCTTGTTGAACTGCTTTCAGGCTTGAAAGAAATAGTGCGGAGTCTCCCCCGCCGGCTGCAGGCAGCCCGTGATTTCCTGCTCTTCTGGCACGGTGAAGCAGCTGTAACAGATTTTCTCTTTCAGATTCCCAATAACAGAGGTCTGATATTTTATCAAGTGACTCTTTTGTGAGCCTGTTTCTGTCGAAAAGTTCCTCTGTTACCTGTTGCCATAACTCCAGAGCACTGCTCTCCAGATGCTCGGGAGGGTCGGGCAAGTTTTGAATCCTGCTCATACAGACTGTTGCTGGTTTTGAATGTCAATCATACGGTACCTGATTGTCAACAAATATTTCTGATTCGGGAGTACACAACCTGAAGTCGGTTCGTCTCCAGGTTCGTGAAATAATACAAAACCATTCCCGAATTAGTAAACTACAGTTTCCAGAAGTCTGCCGGATCTGGGGGTTGTCGAAAAGATTTTACCGAATGGAATGCCAGGTATTCACTACCCTGATTCTCTTGATGAACAGGGTTCAAACGGTATCTGACGGTATCAGAAACCATTGAAATCTTCATCGTCATCCAGTGGAATTAGAAGTGAACCGAGGCGCCCATTCTCACTGTCAGACATGTTTTCACTCTTACTCTCATGACGGCTCTTTCCGACAAGGGACGACTGCACCGGCCGCCGCCAGTCTCTCCCGCCGTTTTTTCTGTCTCTCAACTTCGAAACATCTGCCAGATCACTCCTCACGATATCACGCTGCGAAAAGCCTCTCTGACTGATCTCAGTTGCAGCAAGGCCGGTCAGGCTCCGGACTATCTCCATAAAATCATTTGCCTGTGCCGAGAGCTCCTGGGCTGCCATGGCAGTGCCTTCTGACCGGACAGCATTCTCCTGAACCGCTCCGTCCAACTGCTGCATATACCGGCTGACCTGTTCAATGCCCTCCCCCTGTTCACCCGATGCAGCTGCAATTTCGATAACATGCCGGTTCACACGTGCTACATTTTCCTCAATTTTCTTCAGATATCCTGCCACTTCATGGACAACATGAGCTCCCCGTTCAGATGTTTGTTGCGAAGATTCAATCAATTTTTCGGTATGCCTGGCAGAATCCGCACTCCGCTTCGCCAGTGCCCTTACCTCTTCGGCAACGACTGCAAAACCTTTTCCTGCATCCCCTGCGCGCGCCGCCTCAACAGAAGCGTTCAGCGCGAGAAGATGCAGCTGAGATGCGATTTCATCTATGGTTTTCATAATTTTTGACGTCTCCTGTGAGGCGTGCCGTATCTGTTCCATCGCCTCATTCATCCGATCCATAGCCATAGCTCCTTCAGCAACCCATGGTCGTGTCTCCAGCATAGCCCTTTCAGCTTCACCGGCACTTTTTGCATTTCTGGATGCTTGTCCTGAAATCTGTTCCAGGGAAGATGTTGTCTGTTGCAAGTTTGCCGCCTGTTCAACGGAACTCTGTGCAAGCTCCTGGCTCGATGCCGACAGCTGATCTGCCGATGCGTTCACCTGTTCCGCCCCCTCCGAAAGCTGGCTGATTACACTGGACAGTATTCGGTTAACCGATTGCTCCATACGAATACTTAAACAGGCCACTACCAGAGAACAAACTACAACAAAGAGCGAGAGTGCCCACTTGAACGAGATGATTCCGAGAGCAGGTTCTTCATATACTGCAGAGAGATCTGAGCCCGACAACCAATAAAGAACCCACCCACCCAGAAGAAGCAATAGAGCCGCACCCACCAATCCAGGCAGCATGATACGCCAACCAACCGATCCGGAGAGTTTTTGAGATGTATTCGTTCTATCTGTAGATCTCTTCATGGTATTCATCTGTTACAAGTTTCTCGACATTCAGAACCTGAATGGACCCCTCATCCTCTTCCCGATTTGCATCACCTGTTACAAACCGATCAATACCTTCATTTCCGTTCTCTCTTTTCTGAGACACCCCAACCTCACCTGCATCTGTAACACCCGACACCCGGTCGACGACGACTCCCATCAACCAGTGCCTGTACTGTATAATGACAAAGCAACTTGTCTCCCCAACCGGCTTCGGCGACAACCCTAACGTTCGTCTAAGATCCATCATCGGCACAATCTTCCCCCGCAGGTTCACAACCCCAAGTATAGAATCCGGGGTGCCGGGAACCGGAGTTATTGGCAGAGGTGTGATGATCTCCTGAACATCCAGAATCCGTATGGCGTACTCATCTTCTCCCAAAAGAAAATGTATAAAGGTATCTCCGTTTTCCTTTTCGATTTCCATAGTGATACCGGATCTTCGTTTACCTATGCACATCTCCAGGAGTCAGTCCAACACCCCCAGAAGTCTGTCGGACTTAGACTGGTTATCGAATCGCACAAGATTTACTTAAGTGCCGGATGCGAAGTGCTGAGTCACTTTGTGAAAACGACAGTAATCTCAACCCACCCCTCATCAAACGGGATCCGGATTGTTTCGGTCACATTATCATCTATCTCCGATGCCGGATCTTTTTCGGTATTCGGTATCTCCGGTGGCTTCAGTGAACAGATCGTTCCGTTCCTGGCAAGAAGCGGAGCCGCATTTCCGCATAAAATATTGGAAATCTCTTTGAGCGCTCCCATCTCCTGTTCTTCGTCTGCCTGTTCGATCCCCAGCATATTGGAGGCGATCGACTGCCGTAACTGCCGGGATGGAGTTACAATCATGGCACCTTCACGTGCTCCTGTAAACCGAACCAGAGAGCGCACTCTCTCGTCAGGTTCATCCAGGCCGTTTTCGTCCGCTTCCTGCTCCCCGAGTGGATACATAAAACAGACGATCTCAAATGTATGCAGTGCGATCGCATATATCTGATCGCGCAATGCCTCACTGTTCATTAATTTTATCATTGGTTTGGCGTGAGTTATTGTTGGTTATCTCCCGGAAGCCATTGCAGTACCATTCCGGATTGCAATGACCTCACTTAGTTGGTTCCCAACCGGACCTTCCCGATGCCGGCTGAACAAATTCTTTCTATTTCCCGGCTTAACAGCTCAGGGGTAAATGGCTTCTTCAAATATCCGGATCCAAGACTGGCCACAAACTCTACACGCTCATTATTGCTTTCGGCCGAAACAATCAAAACCGGAATGTGGCGGGTCTCCTCCCGGCTTCGAATCTCCTCGAGCATCTCCAGGCCGTCCATGACTGGCATATTGATATCCAGAATAACAAGATCGATCCCGCCGTTGGACAGACGTTCAATTCCCTCCTTCCCATCATTTGCCGTATGAATGGTTCCAATGTTTAACCGGCTCATTTCAAGGGTCCGTGAAATGACGGTCTGCATAACAGCACAATCTTCGACTATGAGAACATTTCGTTTCATGATATTCACCTGTTGGATTGATAACGGCCCGCATCCGGACCTGACGGCTCTTCATGACGGTCATGGGTTGTATTTATCGGCTTCTTGTTGATCGTCACTAACCCGTTTTTCAGATTCAGGGCCATCGTTCTGGATCGGGTACCTCCGATATCCTGGTTTGTAATAATGAATCCATTCTTCCAAAGCAGCTTTCGAAGTGTTGTAATATTTCGTTGTCCAATTTTGAAATAGTCTTCATTCCCGGCCTGTTTCATTGATGCACCTCCGGCGACAGTAATTTGCAGGTACTCTCTGGATGCACCCAGTTCCACCATTCTTCTCAACAGAAGTTCAAACCCGGTATCGACGAACATAGCCGGACGGCTCTTCGCCTTTTCCGGTGACGATTTCGAAAGTGGCATCATTACATGCAGAAGCCCTCCTGCCGAGAGTTCAGGATCGTAGAGAGCTATCCCGAGACAACTGCCCAAAGCATACGTTATAAGTGTATCCTCCGGTTGAGCTGACACTTCTAAATCACCGACGCCTACTATGATATTCATGATATCCTGTGATTATGAAATTTGTTAAACTATGGCAGGCTCACCCGGTTCGCTGACCGGTGGTTGGGTTATCGACTCAAATTTTTTATCAGTGACCCGGTTGATCAGAGAATGGGTGTCCAGAATCAATCCTACCCGACCGTCTCCAAGGATCGCTCCGCCCGCGATGTACTTCAATGCAAACGGTGTGCGTATTGGCTTGCCAACCACCTGTTGCTGGCCAATCACCCGGTCTACCTGAACAGCATAGTTACCACTTTTACTGCGGACTACAACCAAAATCCCGGCCTCCGCAGCGTCCGTTTCCCGCTCAATATGGAACAATTGATGTAACCGGACGAGAGGCATCCGGTTTTCGGAGATCTGCACCATCTCTGTCTCTTCCTGGCGCGGTAGCAGCCGGCTCTCCTCCATTCGGCACACTCTCTCAATCTGGAGAGCCGGAATGATAAACTTCTCGCTGCCCGACTGAATCATCAAGCCATTTGTCACCGCCAGTGTACAGGGGATTTCAAGGCTGATTCGGGTACCAATTCCCCGTTCCGAATATATATCAATCTTACCCTGCATTCGCTCTGCCGATTGCCTGACAACATCCAGACCGACACCCCGTCCCGAAAGTTCTGTCACCTTCTCTGTCGAAGTTATACCCGGATGAAAAATGAGCCTGAGAATTTCTTCGTCCTGCAGATCCGTTCCCTGCTGTACAAACCCTTTTTCGACAGCTTTCTCAAACACTTTAGAGGTATCGATGCCCCTTCCGTCATCCGAGACCTCAATCATCACCTTGCCACCTTCCTGAAATGCCTGTAACCTGATCTCTGCTTTCGATGATTTTCCGGCACTCTCTCTCTCCCCGGGATTTTCAATCCCGTGATCGATAGAATTCCGGATGATGTGCACCAGCGGATCGGCCAGAAGGTCAACCAGATTTCTGTCGATCTCTGCCTCATCACCGTGGGTTACAAATTGAACAGATTTATCCGATTTTCTTGCCAAATCCCTCACGATTCGACTCATTTTCTGAAACGTTGCCCGCAGAGGAACCATTCTCGACTCCAGTGCTACATCCTGTAACTCTCTCAAGGTCGATCCTGCCCTGGCAAGTTTATCCACAAGCATCGGGTTTGATGTAACTTCGGGGTCCTGTACAAGAGATGAATGGGAGATAACCAGCTCTCCCACAAGATCGACAAGCCGATCAAGCCGTTGGAGAGTAACACGCACTGTCGACTCCTCTTCAGCCGTTTTCTCTGATTCTGCCTCACCGGTATCATCGAACGGCATCCCTGTCTCCTGTTTCTCACGAGTCGCCTGGCTACTGTTCCAACGTCCGAAAGAGTAGTGAGGGCTCGGCCCGGAGGTATGGCTGCTTTCCCGAACTGCCTCAGCAAGTGGTCTGCCATCCTCAATAACTCTGTCAATGATCTCCTCCAGAGCCTTCTTCCCGGGTGGAACCGGAATCTCCTCTCCACCGGATGCCGTCTCCACGATACGAAGATAGTATCGAATGATATCGATGGCTTCCAGCGTCAGGTCCGCCGAGATTTCCGAAAATGCAAGCTTCCCGTCCCGGATCAGGTCAAGCAGAGATTCCGCCTTGTGTGTAAAACCGGCGACCGGAACCAGTTCCATAAATTCTGAAGTTCCTTTGATCGTATGAAACATCCGAAATATGGTATTGATCAGTTCCTGATCTCCCGGATTCGACTCCAGTTTCAATACGGCTGCCTCCGCCTCCCTGATCAAATCGGTACACTCGTCTACATAATCTCCGGCCAACTCGACGTCAAAATCATCCGGTATCCGATATCCCTCCCGATTCACATCCGGTTCCGTCCCCGCACCCACTCTGCTTGTGAAATTTCGGAAGGCCATTGCTCCGGAGTTTATGAGTTAAGGATTTTCTTGAAAAACCCCTTTGAGCCGTTTTGGCCAGCTTTCATCGCTTCAGAACTGATTTCTCCTTCATCTGTAAAGTATTTCCCGATCGCCTTTGACATCTTGTCGGCCGTATAAGGTTTGGTTACATACTCATTTACGCCACCGTTGCTTAACGCCTTGTCGATCTTGTCCATCGATTTTTCACTTGTAACCATGACAATCGGAACATCGGAACTGCTTCGCAGCTTCCGAACTTCCATGGCAAATTCAAGTCCGGACATGGAAGGCATATTCCAGTCCACAAATACGATCTGGATCTCATTGTTGTTGAATTGTTGAAGTGCCTCCACGCCGTTTTTTGCCTCTACAAATTCAAAGTCAGCCAGCATCAACTGATTAAGAGCACGCTTTACCGCACTTCTCATAATTTTTGAATCGTCAACAATCAGAGCCTTTACTTTACCCATAGCATATTCCTGTTAATAAGATTTACAGAATCCTGGCCGGCACCGTATCACACATCTGTATGTAACATCAAAAGTACCATCCTGAAACAGTCTGCCTAATGCAAATCCTGAGACGGTCAATCAGTGAAAAACCGGGCATCCGGCCCGGGTCAACTGGTTGACCAATCAGTTTTTGTCACCTGTTTTATCGGTTCGGTTTGCGGAATTCTTAACAACCGGATGAAAATTTTCTTCTATATACTTTCTGCCGTTCAGAAACACTCTGCCTGCGCACAAACTCAATCCGGCAGAGTCAGTAAACCTGTATCACTGGGAAAATCAGTTTTCTTTAAACGAAAAATTTACAACAGGTTATAGAATCACATACTTCATTTATTAGATTTTTCTAATATTAGAATTATTTAATATACTTATTGTGGAGTTAACATCCCCACCCGGGTCAATGTCACCGGCACTCACTGACTCTGAGTAGTCGGCCAGATAGTATTCCGGCAGTTTTTACTGCAATTTCGTGGGCCTGAAAAACAAAACTACGTTGGATTATATGGCAGCTCAAACAACCTACCATAGGAAAGGACTCTCCCGAAATCAGAAAAAATCAATCAGAAAGAATTCAAGTCAGGCCGAACATACGAACCTGGAATCAGGCCATCGTTCCGGACCGGACGAGATAACCAGCAAATATGAAAATTTGAAGCTGGTTCATGACCTTCAAAAGAGTACCGTTCGTCACTGCATCCATAAAGTTAAATCTCCCGTCAGTGCCATATCCGGTTATCTCGAACTGCTGACAAACACAGTTTCATCTGGCCAGGGTGAACAGAACATTGAGAGATACAGCAAGAAAATCTCTGACGGCCTCCACGAAGTCAGCTTTCTTCTTGAACAACTTCAGGAGTTGTACAACTCGGATTATGAAACAGCCGACAGTGAATTTCCAGCTGTTGACCTGAACTGGCTGGCTGCCGATGTAGCCGATATATTCAACGGATCATCAGACCTGAATGCTGCCCGTGTCTCTCTGGATCGTGCAGAACAACAGATATTTGTCCAGGCAAATTTGATTCAAATCAAACTGATTATCTATAATCTGATTCGTGCAACGGACCAGGCAACATCGGATCAGAGTGAGATCAAAATCACGACGGAAGTCGTAAAAAGAGAGGCAGTTGTACACGTTCAGGCCAATAGTGACTCTTCCGAACCCAAGAAAGTGTCAGGAGAAAATTCTAAAAAAAACCCCTTCACCCACAACAAGGACAAGGTGATCTCTACCGGCCTTGAGATCAGCCGTCGTATGGCAGAACAGATGGATGGAGTCATTGAGATTTCGACTTCGTCAGGAAAGCCGTCAGGATTCCTTTTCAAAGCACCACTCTCTGCCGAATTGTAAGAATCACCTGCGATCAGAGCGGGCAGAACGGTACCCCTGAAGAAAGCCGCCTGTTGACTAGTAGAATCCTTTACAAAACAGGAAAGAGCAGCATCCATGAATGAACCGGGCATCAGAGGACAAGATGGCAGTGTAGTCCCTTCGGAGTTTGAAGGAGCTGAATCTGTACTGAATAGAGATACTTCCTGATTTTTTCAAATTGCTTCGGGGTATCTCCGTCCGGAAAGAAAATCGTTGGCAGTTTTTCACTCTTCTCGCTTCGTAACCTGGTTTGGAGTGAAAAAATTCTTTCATGTCCCGGAACAAGAAAATAGCGAATCAATTCCTGATAACTGATATTGACTGCAAGCTGGAAAAAAGGTGGGTGAACCGGTGCCTCTCCCTCTTCGTCACAAGACTCTTCGTGACCGGAATATTGCTCCGAATTTCTCTTCCCGCTTCCCTGGCTAACAGATAAGGGTGAAACCCAGGCAGTATAGGGGTGAGACGTATACCCCATTACCTGTTGAACACCCTCTATCGGTTGTCCTGACGAATAGCTGGCTGGTTGTACAACATGTTGATTCATGACTCTGATTGTCGGCATTTATTCAGAATTCTTAACACGAATACTCTGATTCCGGCAGGCTGATCAGGTTTCAAATTGTATTTTCCCCAGAACCAATTATCTTATCTGCTCCGTCTGGTATTTCCAGTTAAATCGAAAACGATCCGTACTCTACTGCTACCAACTCGATTTGCGACTTATGCATATTGAATCTTTTGTACGACTGTTGATTGCCGAACCATCCAATCGGAATAGACAAGAGATCCTGCACACTCTCCGGAATGCACAGTATGAATCGGAATTCACGATTGCAGAGAATCTTGAGGATTTCCGGTATGCACTCGACACTAACAGATATGACCTGATTATCTGTGGCCTTCAGCTGGATGGCACATCCTGGAACCAGCTTCTCGAGATCGCAAGAGAGAACACCCCTGAAACACCCTTTGTTCTGATCTCCGAGAGTTACAAGCGGGAACTGGTCGAAGAGGCGACACGGTCCGGCGTAAATGATATTATCGCCGAAAGCCAGATGAAACAACTGGCCACTGTGCTGAACCAACAACGAAATGTGGCGGGCCAACACTCCTATCCGGAAGAGACTGCGAGACTGGCACAGATGAGCCATGAACTGCGAACACCGCTTAGCTCCATGATCGTGTTGAGTAAACTGTTGTCTGAAAATCGGGACGGCAACCTGAATGCCAAACAGATCGAATATCTGAATGTAATCCGATATACGGGGAACAGCCTATTGGAGATTCTGAATGATACTTTGAGCCTTGCAAAAAGAGAGAACGAGATGAGACTCTTGAACCGACGGGCTGTGAACCTGCACGACCTGTGCAACAATGTATACCAACTCTTCCGGCCGACGGCACAAAAGAGTGGAGTCACCCTGAACCTTGAACTTGAACCGAATCTCCCGGATAAGATTGTTACCGACCAGATGAGACTGGAACAGATCCTGCGGAACCTGCTTTCAAATGCAGTAAAATTCACACATCTGCAAGGTGATGTTGAATTGAGGGTTAGCCGAACCGGGCCGGAACAGAATCCCGATAATTCCCGGCCGGCTGGCAATCTGCTCCACTTCTCTGTTCGGGATACCGGTATCGGAATCCATAAAGAGAAACAGAAATCAATCTTCAACTCCTTTGAACAGGCAGGATCAGAGATTTCACATACATATGGAGGGACCGGCCTTGGCCTGGCCATATCCAGTAATCTTGCCAGGCTTCTTGGGGGCGAAATTACCCTGGAAAGTGAACCGGGAAAGGGAAGCTGCTTTACACTCTGTGTTCCTGTGGACATCCCGGAATCTCCGTCCGGATTCACACCGGCAAGCCGGCCTGCTCCGTACAGGGCGTATCCCACCACCCGGGAAGATGTACAAAGTCAATATCGAAACCCCTACCTGACAGTGAATGAGGAAGGTGTTCCCTATCACCCGTCTGGCACTACGGCAAATCAGGAGAAGAAAGAGGGGGAGTTCAGAGCTCGAAATCTGTTGCTTGTAGATGACAACAAGATGCATACAGCCGCTCTGAAGGAGTATCTGCAGGATGTCGCCGAAAAAATCTATCGGGCCAGCAGTGCCGAGGAGACACTGAACAGGCTGGAAGAGGCTAATGTAACCTGTATCGTACTGGACATGAGGCTACAGGACAGAACCGGCTATGAACTTATGAAAGAGCTGAAATCGACCGAGGAGTTCCACCATATACCGGTCATCATCTATACCGGACAATCTCTCTCAAGGCCGGATGAAAACCGTATATTGCAATTTGCAAAAACGATTGTCTACAAAAACGTCAACAGTTATCAACTGTTGAAGAAAGAGATTCTCGATGTAATGAAGTAGTGTCTCTGGGACACTATGAGTTTTTTTACAGACACAAAGTCATCACCCCTTACCAACCATCACTATGATAAAATCGATATTCATACAGGACTTTGCACTGATCGACAGGCTCAATGTACAGTTTGAGACGGGGTTGAACATTCTGACCGGCCAGACAGGAGCGGGAAAATCGATCATTATAGGTGCCCTTAATATGATTCTGGGAGAACGGGCGGACACAGATGTGATCCGGCAGGGTGCCTCCAAAGCCGTAGCCGAAGGAGTCGTTGATGCCGGCGAGAATCCCGAGATACGTGCCATTCTGGAATCGAACTCAGTCGAATACTCCCCCGAATTAATATTGCGCCGGGAGATCCGACAGGCGGGCAGCCGGGCGTTTATCAACGACACCCCGGTGACCATTCAGATCCTGAAACAGGTTGGGGATTTTTTGGTAGATCTGCACGGGCAACACGACCACCAGTTTCTCCTTCGCGAGGAGAACCACCAGATCGTGATGGATCAGTTTGAGCAGATCACACCTTCGCTGCAGGCATACCGTGAACGTTTCCAAACGATGTCCAGCCTGCAAAAGGAGCTTCAGGAACTGAGAAAAAGAGAGAGTGCACTGAGAGAGAAGTCAGAGCTCTACCGCTTTCAGACACGGGAACTGGAAGAGGCCAATCTCGACCCGGATGAGGAGGAGCAGATTGATGCAGAGATGAATCTCCTCGACAATGCAGAGGACCTGGACCGGAAAGCAGGGGCTATCGTCGAACTGGGTAGTGACAATGAAATCAATCTGATTGACCTGCTCAATACGGTCAAGATTCATCTGGAGGATATGAGCAGAATTGAACCGGAATTTGAGACGTACCTCAGCGAGGTCAGTACAGCCCGTATCTCGATACAGGAAGCGGTCCAGTTTACCGAACGATACAAAAGCCGAATCGAATTTAATCCGCAGCGCCTGGAAGTGCTGCGGCAGCGCCGCTCCGAGCTGAACCGGTTGCAGAAAAAATATGGCCGGGATATTCCCGGCCTGATCAGCTACCTCACCGAGGTGCGAAAAGAGCTGAATCTTGCTGAAAATTTTGACCTGGAGATTGAGAATCTGGAGAAGAGAATTCGGGACTACGGTTCTGAACTCAAACAGAGTGCGGTTGAACTTCATGATCTGAGGGAAGAGGCCGGACAGAAACTTTCAGATGAAATTGTAGAAAAACTGACAGAAGTAGGAATCCGGCACCCCAGATTTCAGGTCCGTATTGAGTGGATGTTTGGCGCGAGTGGATGGATTGAGATCGAGAACCGGCCGGTCCAGTGTACTGAAACAGGTTGTGATACTGTTCGTTTTTACATCTCTACCAATAAAGGGGAGGAGCCAAAACCACTGGATAAAATTGCTTCAGGCGGAGAGGTAAGCCGTGTCATGCTCGCCCTGAAGTCGATCATTGCCCGCAGGCAGAAATTACCGGTCATGATCTTTGATGAAATTGATACAGGTATCAGCGGCTCTGTTTCGGAAAAAGTCGGGCGTGAGATGAGAAAGTTGTCAGAAAGCTGCCAGATCATCGCCATTACCCATCAGCCACAGATTGCAAGCAAGGCGCACAAACACTACCGGGTTGAGAAGGTGGAAGCGGACGGCCGGACCGTAACCCGTATCCTGCCCCTCTCCAGGGAAGAGCATGTCCGGGAAGTAGCCGGGCTGATGAGCGGCGAAGAGATCACAGATTCTGCCCTGAACAGTGCCAGGGAACTGATCGAGAAGAGTACATTCTCCAACTGACCGCCAGAACACGGTTACCACACTACTGTCGTGTGGAACTCTTCACCAAACCCGGCTTTTCTATCGGGGGGTCATTCTGCGTCTCAGCTTCCGTTTTTCGCCATCCAGTATAGTTGCATAACCTGCAGTTCATGGTAGTCTACCCGTTTTCCGAGCTCTTCATACACCGGTTTCAAAATGGATGCTCCATGCTTTTTCATCGCAACCATCACCTCGTCACGTTTACGCTTTGAAAGCCCGGAAGCTTTCAGTATCCCGTCTGCCGGCAGTTTATTCCCATCATCCAAATAGGTTTTCAAATTTTTTACGACGGTAGCTACCTTCACTCCATCCCTTTCTGCAAGTTCCTGAATCGACATGCCATTCTTGTAATCGGATCCAAGCAGGTCATATTTCTTTCGGGACCGGGATGTCTCTTCACGACCGGCAATCTCTTTGCTCTTCTCTTTCAGATTATGTTCAGAACAATACGTACGGATTACGGAAAGAAAATCTTCTCCATACTTTTTCGCTTTTGCTGCTCCGACTCCATAGATCAGAATCAGGTTCTCCCGGCTCTGAGGAAAATATGTAGCCATCTCCATCAGGGTTGTATCCGGGAATACCACATAAGGAGGGAGGCCTGCCTCATCTGCAACTCTCTTCCTCTTTTGACGTAACTCCTGAAAGAGAAGTTCATCATACTGCTCTTCCACCGGCGACCCTCCTTTCACTCTGTCCGAACCCGACGAGGCAGTTTCGGAGCGGTTCAAAAGCCCCTTTACCCTGCCGGAACCCTTCAGAATTTCCGTAGCACTCTCTTCAAGCTTAAGACTTCCATACTGTGGATCTTTTCTCAAATACCCTTTTCTCGTCAACAGCCTGGAGAGCTGAAGCCATTCCCGTTTACTCAGCTCCTTCCCGATTCCATAGGTGGATAGATTCTGATGGCCCGCCTCAATAATTTTCTTTGCCCCGGAGCCACGCAATATATCTGCTATATGATTCGCTCCGTACATCTCTCCGGTCCGCACAATTGTGGAGAGATATTTTTGCGCCTCCACAGTGTAGTCGGTCCGGTCCTCTTCCTGAATGAGGCAGTTGTCACACATTCCACAATTCCCCCCCTCCGGATACTCTTCTCCGAAGTACGCCATCAAAGGGACACGCCGGCACCGGACCGTCTCCAGATAGTCCACGAGGTCCTGAAGGTGTTTTTTTGCAACCTTTTTCTCCTCCTCCTCTTTTTGATTGATAAAGTAGGAGATTTTCTGCCTGTCGGCGTAACGGTAAAGAAGCAGGCAATCCGATTTCAGCCCATCACGTCCTGCTCTCCCTATCTGTTGGTAGTAGGATTCAATATTCTGCGGCATATCGTGATGGATCACAAACCGGACATCCGGCTTGTGAATACCCATGCCGAAGGCAATGGTGGCAACCATAATCGAAACGTTATCCCGAATGAACGCCTCCTGATTTGCAGAGCGAACCTCTTCCGGAAGCCCGGCATGATACGGACGTACCGAATACCCTTCACCCTTCAGATCCCTGTAGAGCTCGTCAACCTGACGGCGGGAAAAACAGTAGATAATGCCCGAGTGTCCAGACCGGGTATAGAGGAAATCGAGAATCTGTTCGACCGGGTCTTCTTTGTCTACCACTTTGAGAAACAGATTGCTCCGGTCAAAACTTGCAACAAACGATTCCGAACGTTCCATTTCCAGAATTTGCCGGATATCTTCCCGAACCCTGGGTGTTGCTGTCGCTGTCAGTGCCAGACAAACAGCATCCGGAAACTCCTTCCTGACCTCGGATAACTTCCGGTATTCCGGCCTGAAGTCATGTCCCCACTCTGAAATACAGTGCGCTTCGTCAATGGTAAAACAGTCGACCTGCAATTCCGCCAACAGAGACCGTATCCTGGGCATCAACAGCGTTTCCGGCGCGAGGTAGAGTAGCTTCGCCTCTCCGCTCCGGATCTTGTGGATATTGGCACTGTATTCCTCATCCGAAAGAGAGCTGTTGAGATAGAGCGCCGGGATAGAGTACTCCTGAAGCTGTTCCACCTGATCTTTCATCAGAGAGATCAGCGGGGAAATCACGACCGTCAACCCCTCAAACAGAAGCGCCGGAATCTGGTAGCAGAGAGATTTTCCCCCACCGGTCGGCATGATAACGAGTGTATCTTTTTTATCGAGTACATTCCGGATAACATCCTCCTGTAACGGGCGGAACTGCTCGTATCCGAAAGTCTCTCTTAATATCTTCTTTGCAAGGGCTATCATCTTCTACTACTAACAGTTGATTTTATGACAGGAAGCTATCCATTTATCCTGTCGATTTCCAGGAGGCTTTGTAAATCCGTCTTCCAGAATCAAATAAGTAGAGCCTGTGAAATCCTGTCATCTCTGGATTCGTCTCGCAGTTTTACCGGTTTTCATGTAATTTCCGTCTGAAACGAACCTGATTGACATACCATTCCTGGCAATACAGGCCGTCCAAACCCAACGATTTCCCATTTACAGTATGAAGATCAAACGAACCCTTGCAGAGAAGAGCAGGATTTCAGAAGTCGACTTCGAACAACTGGAGTTCGGGCGAATTTTCTCCGATCACATGTTCGAGATGGTCTGGAGCGACGGCAAATGGCAGGATCCTGCCATTAAACCGTATGGCCCTATCTCCTTTACTCCGGCGCTGAATGTCTTTCACTACGGTCAGTCTATCTTTGAAGGGATGAAAGGGTATTATGTAGATGAAAACACGCTTCACCTTTTCAGGCCTGCCGACCACCACGCCCGGATGAACCGCTCCAGTGAAAGGATGTGTATCCCGAAAACCGACTATCCCCTCTTTCTGGAAGCGATCGAAGAGCTGCTGAAACTGGACGGCGGCTGGGTTCCCCGTAAACATGGCCAGGCCCTCTATATCAGGCCGCACGTTTTTGCTGCAGAGGAGTATCTAGCTGCCCGTTCCTCATCCATCTTCCGGTTCTATATCATCACAAGCCCGGTCGGCAACTACTACCGGGAAGGTGGAAATCCCGTTGCCCTGACAACCACTGATAAATTCGTCAGAGCCGTACCCGGAGGAACCGGGGAGGCAAAGGCATCCGGAAATTATGCAGCTAGTTTCTACCCCGCACAACAAGCCCAGTCCGAGGGGTATACCCAGGTACTCTGGCTGGATGCTAAGGAGCACCGATTCATTGAAGAGGTCGGCACCATGAATATCTTTTTTCTGATAGACGGCACACTCGTCACCCCGGCACTCAGCGGCTCCGTGCTCAACGGTATTACAAGAAGATCGGTCCTGCAGCTTGCTCAATCATGGGGTATGGAAGTTCTGGAGAGGCGCATCCCGATCGATGAGGTTATGAGCGCCGGAAAGGATGGCTCCCTGCAGGAGGCGTTCGGGTCCGGTACCGCCGCTGTCATATCACCCGTCGGGCGTATTCATCACAAAGGGGAGACCCTTACCATTTCCGGGAACAGGCCGGGGCCGTTTTCAGAGAAGATGTACCGGGCAATTACCGGTATTCAGTATGGAAAAGCGGATGACCCGTTCGGATGGACGCATAAGGTCGACTTGTCCTGATATTTGAGTCCGAACTTCCTCTACATTCAAAGCTAAAGCTCAAAGCTTCAGAGTAATCTTGCTAACTCGACAGAAATAGTGAGACAATTTATTTTAAATTCAGAGGAGTAAACAGTTTTCTGGTAAACCCGGAAAGGAAGTTCTTGAATTAAAAATTCAAGAACTTCCTTTCCGAAATATTATTGTATAAACAGTTAAAATAAATTCTAAATGTCCAGTTTATTAACTAAAAAACTGGACATTTT
>JBBDRW010000137.1:0-4092 GCA_040905265.1 Balneolaceae bacterium
AGAGTATTTTCAGGAAGAGAATGAGCTGGAAATTGAGGTTGCCAACCTGATGGCAAACCGGATTGCATGGCTGGATCGGGAAGGTGCCGCCTGGAAAAAATTCTACAATGTTAATTTTCCGGCCAGATTCGGATTGAACCGGAATGAAAACGGACTGTTTGATGCTTCCGGATGGGAACCTCAGCCGTCAGGAATGGCAGGGCCGGTCACCCTCATTCCGTACAATGAAATCCAATAAGATGAACAACAGAACCCGGTTTACGGATAAACATCTATTGATTACAGGTGCCGCAAGAGGAATCGGTTTTGAGATAGCCCGTCAGTTTCTCTTGGAAGAAGCCCGGGTTACTATTTTTGATGTACATGGGGAGAATCTGGAATCGGCTGTTCGTCAGTTAACGTCTCTCTCTTCGGATGTGACGGGAGAAGTTGTGGATATCACAGATCGACAACAGGTTTTTGACGCGGTGAAGAGAACAGAAGAGAGATCTAAGGTCGATATTCTCATCAATAATGCGGGAATCTGTCATGTAACCCCGTTTCTAAGGATTGAAGAGGATGAATGGAACAGGGTATTGGATATCAATCTTACCGGAATGTTTCATGTATCCCAGGCAGTCTGCAGGATAATGGCAGAGCGTCGGGAGGGAGTGGTCATTAATATGGCCAGCAAGAATGCCCTGGATGGAGAAGAGGGACACGCCCATTACAATGCCTCCAAAGCAGGAGTTGTCCTGCTCACCAAAACGATGGCGCTTGAGCTAGCCAATACAGGAATCCGTGTCAATGCAGTCTGTCCGGGATACATTCGTACACCCATGTCCCGGGAACTGGACTCTCCTGAATTTGTGGAAAAATTTGTGGACCGTTATATCCCGCTTAACCGGCCTGGGAATGTGGAAGATATCGCACCGGCGTTTCTGTTTCTTGCCAGTGAAGAGAGCCGGTTTATGACCGGCCAGGAAATTGTCCTGGATGGCGGGCAGTTGGCAGGACAAAAACCATTTTGATTTGAACCAGTAAGCCTTGGGGAGTGATATGTTTGAAACCGACAGTGAGATCTTCGTCTTTATGAAGGAGAATCTGTTTGTAGCCGTTGTTTGTGATATGCTCGATTCTCTTGGGTATCGAAATCAGGCGATGCATCGACGCCTGCGGCCTTTGTTGCCGGATAGAGAACAGTGTGGGTTTATCGGAAGGAGCAGGACTGTACAGTGGATGGAGACGGAATATGTGGATGAGGAAGATCCGTATGGGCTGGAAATTGAGATGATGGATTCACTGAAACCGGGAGATATCGTGGTTCACTCTACCGATTATTCAGGAAACAATGTACCCTGGGGTGAACTTTTAACGACTGTTGCTGTAAAAAATGGAGCTGCAGGATGTGTTTGTGATAGCAATATCCGGGACTGCACTCGTATCATTGAGATGAATTTTCCTGTCTATTATACAGGTATATTACCCCTTGATTCAATGGGACGGGCCAGAGTAATGGACTATGATGTCCCAATCCGTTGTGGAGGAGTTCAGGTGCAATCAGGAGAGCTTATCTTTGCCGATTATGACGGGATTGTCGTAATCCCTGAATCGGTCGAACGTGAGGTATTGAAACTCTCACTGGAAAAGGTTGGAAAGGAGTCGGTGACACGGAAGGAGTTACAGGCAGGAAAGACACTCCGCGAAGTGTATGACAGATATGGAATTCTTTGACTCTGTCTTGTGAAATACTCATTTCCATTGATCTGGCCACCCCGCAATATCAATCAGAAAAATATGAAACATTTGTTCAGGAATTATAAAATTTCACTTCTGACCTGCTTGTTCACTCTGTTGACGGTACAGGTGTCAACGTCCCAGGAGGTTCTCCCGTTATGGGAGGAAACCGACCCGAATTCCGCTGTCGTTCATCCGGATGACCTCCCGACTCTTGCGGTCTATCTTCCGGAGGAGCCACTGAGAACGGGGACAGCGGTTATTGTTCTGCCAGGAGGAGGGTACTCTCATCTGGCGATAGACCATGAGGGGGTTCAGGTTGCGGAGAGACTCAACAGTATGGGAATCACAGCCTTTGTCCTGAAGTACAGAAGGGGGGTGGACTACCCTCACCCGGTACCGCTCGGTGATGCGCAGAGAGCGATCCGGATGGTTAGAGCCAACGCATCGTCCTGGGAAATTGATCCGGACAGGATTGGTATCCTTGGATTTTCGGCTGGCGGCCATTTGGCATCCACTACCGGAACCCATTTTGATTCTGGCGACTCTGAGGAAGACGATCCGATTGAACAAGCCAGCTCCCGCCCGGACTTTATGGCACTGATCTATCCGGTCATTACGATGGTTGAAGAGTTTATGCATACCGGGTCCCGTAACAATCTGATAGGGAGTAATCCGGACCCGGCACTGGCAGTGAGAATGTCATCCGAGAGGCAAGTAACACCCGATACGCCGCCTGCATTTCTCGTTCACAGTTCCGATGATGCCGGGGTACCCGTTGAAAATAGCCTCTCTTTCTATTCTGCATTGCGTAATGCCGGGGTACCCGTTGAAATGCATATCTATGAAACCGGCCCCCACGGGTTTGGCCTGGCTCCGGAGGATCCGCTGCTTTCCAGCTGGCCCAGCCTTTTCGAAACCTGGCTCCAAAGCCGGGGCCTGCTGCCGGGGGATAGGGATTAGGGGATAGGAGATAGGGAACAGGGGATAGGTTTGATCAAAGAGAACTCTCACCTCTCAACTGTTCCCTTACAAGACCATAAAGAGGCCGGAGACGAGAATTACCAGAAGGATGAACGCCATGATCAGTTCAATTCCCGGGCTGTATGTGGCGGCCTCTTTATTATGACTTGTAAACGGGTTTAGCCACTGCATCGGGTTTTTAAATGCAGAGGCAAGCGATCTGGAGAGAGTGAGGGCTCCCTCTTCTGCCAGCCCGAAAAGCCGGTCCGGTTTGGAAACGAAAACGTTCCGTATCCACGAAACGGGGAATCGGTAGAACCAGTCACTATCCAGTAGAATATTCGGAGCCCCCGCCAGTTTCTTTCTCAACAGCCAGAACCCTATGAATGAGAATACGAGGATCTGGGTCATTTCGACCAGGTTATAGACGGTAAATGGATTATAATCCACAGGGTATGGCAGATTGTTGTAGAGGAGGGCAGGGTAAATTCCGAAAAGGAGACAGGAGAATGCACCGATTCCCATCGCAATGATCATGTTTTTCGGGAGAGGCTTTACGGTGAATTCGCTTTTTTGTCTGTCAAACCAGGTGAAATAGGGAAGTTTCAACCCGGTATGGAGAAATGTTCCTATAGATGCCATCAATAAAAGAAGGATCACCATTTCCAGGTGTGCTTCACCGACGGCACCCATAATCAGGGACTTACTGATAAATCCGTTGAGCAGCGGGAGTCCGGAAATGGAGAGACCACCGACGATATAAAAGGCGACAGTCCATTTCATATTTTTTGCCAGTCCTCCCAGTTCCGTTAGTTTGCTTTTCCCCGTTGAATAGAGGACAGCCCCGGCTGCCATGAAAAGGAGTGATTTGTAGAGTATATGACCGAATGCATGGGCGGCGGCACCGTTCAGAGCCATTTCTGTACCGATGCCGATGGCTGTAACCATATAACCAATCTGACTGATAATCGAATAAGAGAGTATCTGACGGGTATCGTTGGACATCAGAGCATAGACCGTTCCGTAAAGAGCCATCACGACTCCAAGCCAGATCAGGATCTCCCATCCGGGAAAGAGCCTCATCAAGACATAAACCGCCGATTTGCTGGTAAACGCGCTCATAAATACGGCACCTGTAACCGTCGCTTTCGGGTATGCATCCGAGAGCCAGGCATGAAGAGGGGGGATGGCTGCATTAATCGCTACTCCTATCAGCATCAATGTGGCAGCCCGGGTGAAAGCATACGGAAATTCGGTGATAAGGAGACTCCCGGTCTCATGCAGATGCATCAAAATCCCGGTGAGAAGGATTCCACCCCCGAGGGAGTGAACAATCAGGTAGCGCATACCGGAGTGTTGTGCTTCCGCAGTCCGGCTTGCCCAGACCAGGTATGATGAGCTGAAGGCCATCAG
>JBBDRW010000138.1:0-24197 GCA_040905265.1 Balneolaceae bacterium
TCGTCGGGCTCATAACCCGAAGGTCGTAGGTTCGAATCCTACCCCCGCCACTAAGGAAAAGGGTCTCTGTTTTTGAATAGGGACCCTTTTTTTATGTAACGAAATCAAGAGAGAATGGCTGTTCCAGTTCTCCATTTGATGCTCCCCGTGAAACCCCTTATCTTTCATGAGAATAAACAGATAATGAACACTTGTTTTGGTTGAACGGAAAAAACAGGTTCACTGCGTACAAACTGATAGAAGGCTTGCAAACATTTTGAATCTGCAACGACTTCGAATACTGTTCTACTATTAACCTGATTTTACAGAGAGACTGACACCCGCCTGACATGCATCCGATAGATCTGTCGATCTTTGTCTTTTACATCCTGGCTCTGCTTGCCTTCGGATATTTCTTTTTTCGGAAGAACAGCGGTGGCGATGACTACTATGTCGGCGGCAGAGACATGAACAGTCTGCATATCGGCCTGTCAGTGGTTGCAACGGATGTGGGAGGCGGCTTTTCAATCGGCCTGGGTGGTTTGGGGTTTGTGATGGGGCTCTCCGGCTCCTGGATGCTCTTTACAGGACTGGTGGGCGCCTGGCTGGCGGCTGTGTTTCTGATTCCGAAGGTGAAACAGAACCCTGCTTTTGTCAAAGCGTATACCTTTCCTCAGGTGTTTGAGCACTACTACTCTGCACGAGTGGCACTGGTAGCGGCCATTATTTCTGCTATCGGATACGCCGGATTTACCAGTTCCCAGATACTGGCAGGCGCAAAGCTGGCAAATGGTACCTTCGCCAACCTTGATCTGACAACGGCACTCTTTATTATGGGAATCGTCGCTGTAGTCTATACCGTTCTGGGCGGCCTGAAAGCAGTGATCTATACGGATACCATTCAATGGACGATCCTGATGTTTGGGCTCATCTTTGTTGGCCTGCCCATATCTTATTCTGCCATAGGGGGGCTGGAAGGCATTCAAAATACAGTGGCTCCTGAAATGCTGTCTCTTGCCAATATCTCCTGGCAGGATCTTGTCTATTGGGCCGTGACGATCATCCCGATCTGGTTTGTCGGGATGACACTCTATCAGCGTATTTACGCCAGCAGGGATGAGAAGACGGCAAAGCGGGCCTGGTATCTGGCCGGACTGTTCGAGTGGCCGGTAATGGCGTTTTTAGGTGTACTACTCGGCTTGTTTGCGAGAGTAGCGGCAGATCAGGGAATGTTTGACTATCTTGGTGCTGCCAATATCAGCGATACGGATCCGGAAACAGGCCTGCCTATGCTGCTCCGGACCGTCCTGCCGGTTGGTTTTATGGGACTGATGATGGCATCTTACTTCTCAGCCATTCTCTCCACCGCCGATAGCTGCCTGATGGCCTCTTCCGGAAACGTTATGACCGATATTATTGGCTATTTTCGGAAAATGGACCATGAGAGCAGCGCCTTTCTGCGTATGTCCCAGTTCGTTACATTACTGATAGGAATCTTTGCGCTTTTATTAGCCTATTCGATGGAGAATGTGCTGGATTTAATGCTCTATTCGTATGCGTTTATGGTATCGGGCCTTTTTGTACCGGTGATTGGAGCGCTTTATTGGGCCCGGAGTACCCCTCAGGCTGCAATGACGGCGATGATTGTGGGGGGATCTGTTACACTCGGCCTTCAACTGTTTGTCGGGAGCGAGCAATTGCCGTATCAGCTGGATCCGAACCTGTTTGGAATTACCGCTTCCGCGATCTCGTTTATCATGGTAACGATCATGACGTCGGATCATAAAAGTGAAAGAGAGGTATGAACATCCCTTTAAGATATGGAAACTACAATCGATAAGATCCTACATGACAAGAAGAACCCGACTCCCTTTTCCAGGGATGATATCGCCGGGTTTTTGTATGAACACCTTGACGAGTTCGGGGATGAAAAGGGTGCGATCCTGAAGTGCATCGCCTATGCGTATGGCGATAACCCGGGCCAGGACGGGTTTATACTGGTCGCTCACCGGGATGGAGAGATTCTGGGTGTTGTTATTGTCAACGATACCAATATGTCGGGGTATATACCTGAACATATCCTTGTCTACATTGCTGTTCATGGGAAAACCCGCGGCCAGGGTGTGGGCAAAGCGTTGATGGAGCGGACCATCTCTGAGACGGATGGGGATATCGCCCTTCATGTGGAGGCTGATAATCCTGCGAAATTTCTTTATGAAAAATTCGGTTTTACCAATAAATATCTGGAAATGCGCCTGAAGAAATAACATGGCATATCTGAAAATCTTTCGAGATCAGCTGCAGCACAACTACCGGTATCTGGACGAGCTGTTCAAAGAGTATGATATCAAGTGGGGGATTACGACCAAGTTGTTATGCGGCAACAAGGATTACCTGAAAGAGGTGATCAATTTGGGGATCAAGGAGGTACATGACTCCAGGATCAGTAACCTTCAGAAGATCAAGGAAATTGACCCGGAAACCATGACGGTCTACATCAAACCGCCTCCCAAAGATACCATTCCGGATGTTGTCCGCTATGCGGATGCAAGCCTGAATACGGAACTGACGACGATGCACGCCCTTTCAGAAGAGGCCGTCCGGCAGGAGACGATTCACAAGGTGATCATCATGATCGAGATGGGAGACCTGCGGGAAGGGGTAATGAGGGAGGACCTGCTCGATTTTTACGAAGAGGTATTTGACCTTCCGGGTATAGAGGTGATCGGACTTGGAACCAATCTGAACTGTCTTCATGGTGTGTTGCCGGATGAGGACAAGCTGATTCAGCTCGCCCTCTATAAACAGATTATCGAGTTGCGTTTTGAAAAGACGATTCCGCTTGTATCCGGCGGGACGACCGTTACCATTCCGCTGCTGCTCCGAAAGCAGCTTCCTGCCGGCATCAACCATTTCCGGGTTGGTGAGGCACTTTTTTTCGGCAATGATCTCTATTCCGGCGGGACGATCGAAGGGATGAGCGACCGGGTACTGGAGCTGAATGCACATATTATTGAGATTTCGGAGAAACCGGTGGTTCCGACCGGTGACCTGGGGGTAAATCCACAGGGAAAAACGGCCAAGGTGGATAAGGAGGATATCGGCCGGACTGCCTATCGTGCCATCCTTGATATCGGGTTTCTCGATGTGCAACCGGATTACCTGATTCCTGCAGATCCGGATATTACCATCACGGATGCCAGTTCGGACATGTTGATTCTGGATGTCGGGGATAACCCGAGAAACTACAAGGTTGGTGATATCGTGCGGTTTAAACTGAAATATATGGGGGCTCTCAGCCTGATGAGTTCCGACTATATTGACAAAGAGGTGGCGGAAAGCGAATCTGTGCCTGAGGAGGAGTAGGTAATAGGTGACAGAATTGAGGGAATAGGTGATAGTGAAAAGTGATGAATTCTTCTGATACAGACGATTTGCAAAATCTCCGACGACGGCTGCACCGCTACCCAGAGCTGTCGGGAGATGAGTCTCAAACGTCGGCAACCATTCTGTCCGAATTGGAAAAAACAGACCCGGAGAAGATCTTGAAAGGGGTTGGGGGGAACGGCCTGATTGCTATGTACGGTACGGACAGAGATGGCCCTCAGATCCTGTTCCGGAGTGAACTCGATGCCCTGCCGATACGTGAAGAGGGAGAGGAGAGAGAATACCGTTCTGAAACAGAGGGCGTTTCACATGCATGTGGGCACGATGGCCATATGGCCGCTATGATCGGAATTTCCCGATATCTGGCTGAGCATCCGCCGGAGAGGGGGAGGGTAATGCTCCTGTTTCAACCCTCTGAAGAGACGGGTGAGGGGGCAGAGCAGATGCTGAATGACCCTGCATTCCAGGAGATTCGGCCAGACCGGTGTTATGCATTTCACAATTTGCCCGGTTTCAGGGAGGGAGTCGTCTATATCCGGGAAGGGGCATTTGCTTGCGCATCCAGAGGTATCGTGTGCAGACTGTCCGGAGTCTCCAGCCATGCGGCGTATCCGAAACAGGGGCGGAATCCTGCTCATGCGGTGGCCGGCCTGTTGCCTTTTGTAGCTGAATTGGGAGTTGGGGATCTGTCCTCGGAAGAGTATTCGGTTGCAACCGTCACATTTATCAGACTCGGGGAGAAAGCGTTCGGGATTACTCCCGGGAAGTCGGAAGTCGGGATTACGTTGCGTGCCGTGTCTGATGAAAAGATTGCTGACATGGAGCAAAAGGTGAGGAAAAAGGTTGAAGAGTTGGCAGCGAAGTATGATCTTGACGTTGGGTTCACCCATCATGAACCGTTTGCGGCGACTGTCAACAGCCCGAACTGTGTTCAGGTTGTGGAGAACGCAGCATCCGGGGCCGGCCTGACGCTGGAGACGCTGGATCATCCTTTCCCATGGTCAGAGGATTTTGGCCACTTTGGCCGGGAAGCTGAAATTGCTTTGATCGGTATCGGGGCGGGCGAATCGCAACCGCATCTTCACGCAGAACAGTATGATTTTAATGACCGGATTCTCACACCGGCAGTGACGTTATTTATTCAAATTCTGAGAACAGAATGGCAGATGTAACAGACCTCCCTCTCTACTCTTCACGTCTCGAACTCTCCAGAGATGCGCTTCAAAACAACATTCAATTTCTAAGAACGCGCGCCGGAAAAGGGGTGACCTTCTCTTCTGTGATTAAAGGGAATGCCTATGGCCACGGGATCGCTACGTTTCTCCCGATGGCAGAGGAGTGTGGTGTCTCCCATTTTTCAGTGTTCAGTTCGGAAGAGGCGGTTGCAGCTCTGGAGGCAAAGTTGAACCCGGAGACCCGGATCATGATTATGGGGATGGTGGACGATGCCGCCCTGGGTTGGGCAATTGAACATGAGGTCTCCTTCTACATCTTCGATATGGGCCGGCTTCTGGCAGCCCGGAATGCTGCTGAGAGAGCAGGAAAACCGGCAAGGATTCACATTCAGCTTGAAACCGGGATGCACCGGCTCGGATTTCTGGAGAGTGAGTATGAGGAGCTGATTCGATTCCTGAAAGAGAATCATGGGTCAATAGTGGTAGAGGGGGTTTGCACCCATTTTGCGGGGGCAGAGAGTGTGGCGAACTACGTCCGGATCAGGAGCCAGCAGAAACGGTTTCGTAAGGGTGTAAAAGCTTTTCAGAAGGTATTTCCGGAAATTCCTTATATCCATGCTGCCAGCTCGGCAGCTCTGCTGGCCTATCCGGATCATCTATACTCTATGGTTCGGGTCGGAATTGCACAATATGGATTCTGGCCAAGCCGGGAGGTCTATATGTTGCTGCAAAAGGAGAATGATCTGAAGGTAAAGGATCCCCTTAAGCGGGTGATCCGCTGGAGCAGCAAGATTATGAGCCTGAAGAGTGTCGGTGAGGGGGAGTTTGTCGGGTATGGAACAATGTATATGACTACCCGCAGAGAGACGATTGCCACTGTTCCGATCGGGTATTCGCACGGTTTTGGCCGCAACCTTACGAATATGGGGTATGTACTGGTCCGCGGCCTCCGGGCGCCGGTTGTCGGCCTGGTGAATATGAACATGCTGACGATCGATGTGACGGATATCCCCGGAGTTTCGAGAGGGGATGAGGTTGTGATTATCGGCAGGCAGGAGGAGGGAGAGATTACCGTCGCATCGTTTGGTGAGATGAGTAACAATCTCAACTACGAAGTATTGACCCGCTTGCCGGAAGGGCTGCCCCGGAGTGTAGTGGAGTGACGCTTCACTTGTGAACCGCCCCCCATGCTCCTGTGAGGCTCCGCAAGCTGGCGGAATCTATTCCTATATCGTATGGTTGCCGGATTCCAGAGGTTCACCTCTCGCATTTTCTAAAAAACGGGCTATATTCACCTGACAGATGAAGAGCCTCCTGATCCCATATGATATCAACACTACCGGACTGCGGAATCCCTACCTGTTCCAGCTTCTTCGTGCTCTGGAGTTCCAGCCCGAACCCCTGCAGATTCAGCACGGGTTCGGCTGGCTGAAGGAGGAGAGGGGTAAGTATGATGTGATCCACCTCCACTGGCCGGAGGAGCTGGTGAATTCGATGATACCCGGTTCGTTTTCAGAAGAGGGCCTTACAGAGGGGCAGATAGAGTCTCTGTTGAACCTGTTGTTGCGTTGGAAAGAGAGAGGATCGGCACTGGTTCTTACAGTGCACAACGAACAGCCACACAAGAACCACAGCGCGATGAGCCGGGAACTCTATCGCCGAATCTTCGGCCTGGCCGACCTCTTTATCCACATGGGAGAGGAGTCAGTGAATAGAGTTGCAGCGCTCTTTCCTGAAGAGAGTGCCGGCAAACCGTATCACATCATCCCTCACGGGGATTATTCGATTTTTCCGGACACTATCTCCCGGGCGGCTGCGCGAGAACAGCTCCGGATTCATCCCGATCAGCCGGTGATGCTCACCTTCGGGGCGATCCGCTCCTCAGAGGAGCTGGACCTTGGGATCGATGCCTTCAAAAAAGGATCTCCGGAAGATTCTCTCTACCTGATTGCAGGTAAAATCCCCTATCCGTACCGGTCGGACTGGCGCCATTTTACCTCACGCCGAAAACTTTTTCTGAACCGGGGGCGTGTCCGGACTGTCGAAGCGGTCATTCCGCCAGAGGAGGTTCAGCTCTATCTGAACGCTTCTGACCTGCTCTTTATCCCCCGGTTCCGGGCGTTGAATTCGGGGAATGTCGCTCTCGGGTTTACGTTTGGAAAGGTGGTTGCGGGCCCGGAGTATGGAGTGATTGGCGAAATGCTTCAACATAGACAGAACCCTGTTTTTAACCCGGATGACCCGGCCAGTGTTGCTGCTGCGGTTCGGGAGGGGTTTCGGCTTGCAGGGATGAATCGGGGAGAGGAGAATCGAAGCTGGTGCCGTGAATACCTGGGCTGGGAGAGGCTTGCAAGCCTCTATATGGATGCGTACAGGGAGGCAGGGTCATGAATACGCTTAATGAACTCATAGTGGATAGCTGCCACGCAGGCCTGGTGCTTCAGAATAGAGATACCGGGGCGATGCCTGCAGGCCACAACGGCCCCTATTTTGACTCTGAAACCCCGGTCCGGAATACGTCTCACTGGGTTTTGACTTTTTTGAAGGGGCATGAGATTTCGGGAGAAGAACGGCTTCTTGCTGCCGCCGGACGCGCGATCGACTACCTCTGCAGTCCGGAGGCGAGGCCGATGGGGCATGCGTTTCACCATCGCCTGAATCCGGAAAAGGACAGTTGTAACGGATTGATCGGCCAGGCCTGGAGTTGTGAAGCACTGATCTATGCAGGGGAGTACCTGAACCGGCGGGATGTAATTGAACTGGCGGAAGAGGTTTTTTTGATGCACCCGTTTGATGAAGAGTCGGGGCTCTGGCGACGTCTGGCGGTAGACGGGATGTATCTACCGTTTGACCCGACCTTTAACCATCAGCTCTGGTTCGGTGCGATCGGTGCCCAGATGAGCAACTACAGCCGGGTGGTAAAACAGAGGACAGACTGCTTTATGGAGAAACTCTCCCGGCATCTGAGGACCTACCGGTCCGGCCTGATCTATCATCCGCTGCTCTTCCGCTCCGGATGGAAAGAGAGGGCAAAAGATTTGAAACGGATGTTGACAGAGAGGTCGTCCCAGCGCCGGCGGCTGGCGGAAAAAGCAGTTGGTTACCATCTGTTTAATCTCTACGCCTTCGGGCTTTTGAAAGAGGTCTACCCGGATCACCGGTTCTGGAGGGAGCAATCCTTTGTGAAGGCTCTGAAATTTGCCTCAAAGCCCGGTTTCCATGCTGCACTGGAGACGAACAGTTACGGCTTCCCCTACAATCCACCCGGATTTGAGATGGCGATGGCGATGGACCGTTTCGGTTTTGGGGATGAAGAGCAGCAATCCCGCTGGGTTTCGAGACAGATCGAGCAGTGTTGGGATCCTGAATCCGGTTTGATGAACCGTATGGGGGAGGACCCCGTGACACAGGCAGCCCGGCTTTATGAAGCGGTACGGCTTCAAAATGTGAGCCTTTCCCCAACCTGAAAGAATGAAAAACGTACGCTATGAGCAGACTTAAAAGATTGGCCGATCGAATAGGCTTTCTTTTCTCTTCAACGGAGGCCCGGCGCAGGTTGTGGCCACCGGCGCCACGCCTTACGGAGCAGCATCTCCGGAATTGTCGTGTTCTGCCGGACCGTCTCCGGATGCTGGATGAGATCCCGAAGCAGGGTGTCTGTGCGGAGCTGGGAATCTTCAAATGCGATTTTTCGGAACAGATACTGCAAAAGCTGAAACCGTCTGTGCTTCATCTGATCGATATCGACCCTGAATCTATTCGAATTGCTGAAGAGAGATTTTCAGAAGAGATTGCAGATGGAAGGGTTGTAATTCATCACCAAGACTCTTCCACTGCGTTGCTGTCCCTGCCGGAGGACACGTTTGACTGGATCTATATTGACGGGGATCACAGTTATCGCGGCGTACAGAAGGATCTGCAGGCTGCTCACCGTAAATTGAAACCGGACGGACTGATCTCACTGAATGATTATCTTTTTTTCGGATCCTCAGATCTCTACAAATATGGTGTCATCGAAGCGGTGAACGAATTTTGTCTCGAATACCGGTATGAGATCCTCTATCTGGCACTTCACGGAAGAATGTACAATGATGTCACGCTGAGGCGGATATCCTGACGAAGTCAGGGCTGTGTCGCAACCAGTTCAGTGATCGGTGAGCCCGGAGTGGATTCAGTCTTCGAACTGTTCCCGGTAAAGTCGCCACCCGACACTATTGAAGGGGTGGATGGGTGAGCAGTGTTAGAATGTCGACGCATCGGCCCGGACGGTGACGCTCGATAACCGATTCAACCACAGCTTCATATTCAGGCATATTCATCGCAAGCGCGGCCGGCCGATAGAGTTCGATATACCGGCACTCATAGAAATCGAAATCCCGTATGAAAGATGCCTCGCCCATTGCATAGGGTGTAAGCCAGTCCAGTGCGGATCGTAAGGAAGCGCTGTATGACGTGGAGGCTGTCCAGCGTTCTTCTCTGTCGGCTGACGGGCGGCTTTGCAGTTCGGCCTGAACAATATACCCTTTCAGGTTGAAATAGGTGTAGTGCTGTGCATTGTGTCGGCTCATCTCTGATGTCTGGTATCCATCCGCTTCAATCTGACTCGCCATCCGCTCCGATAGCGGAAGGATATAGGAGCGGGAGTTGAGCAGGCGCTCCTGTTCGGTAAAGAGGGTGAAGATATACTTCTGGGAGTCAAACCAGGTGCCTATGTTTCCCCCCAGATCGTCAGCATTTGGATATACGTTATAGATCCACTGCAAATAGCGGTAGAACCACCGTTTCAGTTCCTTATGTTCCTCCGGACTCCAGTGTTCACTCTCATAGATCAGGCTTGCAGCCTCAATCACAGGGATAAAATCACGGGTCTCCACGATTCCCTGCCCTCCTCTTCCGACACCAGGTACCATCTGGGTGTGGTTCAGGTTGGGATTCATCCGGGTTGCTTTATCCAGAAACCAGGTGCGTATAAATTGAGCTGCCTTTTCAGCGTACCTGGAATCATTTGTGAAATACCAGGCCAGTGAAAGGTCTTCGACCGCTTTGGACATTTCCGCGAGAGGCACTCGGTCAAATTTATCCAGATCGGGGCTTGGCTGTTCGGGACGGGTGGTGTAGCCTGTAATTGAACTGCTGTCTGACCAGGCAAAGGTGTAGAGACTCAGATAGTCGTGTATGTCTCCGGATGTGAGCAGATCCTTCTTGTAGGGGGCACTATGGACAACACTGTATGGTTCCTGGGGAAGCCACCGCTCATCGGCACGTTTCAAAAGGGCCGCCAGGGCCTGTTCCTGAAGCGGATACTGCCCGGATTCAATTCCGTTCCGAACCGTTTCCATGTAGTTGACAGAGAGCTGATAGGGGCCTGTATTCGCTGTTGAAAATCTGGGTTCGATATCCTCCAGGATAAAGCAGGCCGGAAGGGAAAGAACAAGAGTGAACAGTGAAATTGCCAGTATGAACCGGCCGGAAAATCGCAACATAGTGTTTGAAATAGAGACCTTTTGCAACAATTCAAGCATACCCCATGCAGATCGGTTGATGCCGGAAGGCAACACACAACATCTGAACCAAAGTAATTATAATTTTTTTAAAAATTGAATTCGTTGCGGTACTTTCCATATTGGATTTTTGTATGGAGTACTTTTTTTTTCGTACTTTCATAATCATTTAAAATTTAGATGCAGTGTGGATTATTTCATACGATACATCTGTTAATTTCAAATTACGGGCACTATTTTTTCCGAGAACAACAGATATCGTCAAAAACGGTTTCGTGATTTTCTGGAACGGCTATCTGTGACGAACCATACCTCCATTCTGGATGTAGGCGGAACCAGCCGGATCTGGAAGCAATTCGGTTTCACAAACAATGTAACTCTGCTGAATCTCACACCTCCCAGGAAACAGGATCTGGAACTTGGCTTTCGTGTGGTTCAGGGGGATGCGCTGAATATGGAGATGTTCCGGGACCGACAATTCGACGTTGTATTTTCTAATAGTGTGATCGAGCATGTTGGAACGTACCGGAATCAGCAGGTTTTCGCGTCAGAAGTTCAGCGTGTCGGGAAGTCATGGTGGGTACAGACTCCGAACCGTTATTTCCCTATTGAACCCCATTTCCGTTTCCCTCTCTTCCAGTTCCTGCCGTTACCTGTACAAAGATGGATCGCTCTCCGCTGGAACTATTCTCACCCCAAATCATGGGGAAAAGAGAATGAGTATATCCTTAATGAGGTTGCTTCGATCAGGTTGATGAGTGTGGATGAGTTAACGGGCCTTTTTTCAGGATCGGAGCTTTACCGGGAGAGGGTATTCGGCCTTACAAAGAGCCTGGTCGTTTTTTCCGGGCGATGACGATCATGGTTTGAGGCCGGCCTTTTTTCGGGACGATTTTGCCAAGATGGTAGCGGAGAAGGTAGTTGGCCCATACTTTCAGATCGCCGGCCAGGCTTCTGGTCCGGTTCTTCCTTCCACCGTCCGGTTTTTGTCCGGCGGCGGGGCTGTTCGTACCATCCCCTCCCCGGATTATTTCTTTCAGCCGGCTGAACAGGGTTTTCATTCTCAGTTGTGGCAGGATGGAGTAGCGGTGGATCCGGATCAGCTCAAACCCGCTCATTTCGAGAAGTTGTTTCAGGTTTTTCACGCTGAAAAAAAAGAGATGGTCGGGGTACATGAATGTGTCAATGTACCTGTACCAGCGTGGATTCATCTCGGCGTAGTTGCCGGTCTCAAAGACAAGTATCCCATCTTCGCTTAACAGGTCATGCATGACCTGAAAATCGTCCACCGGGTTAAAGAGATGGCTGATCACATCGCAGTGAAAGATCAGCTCAAATTTTTTTCCGTTGAAGACGGTGCGGGAGAGGGGGGACTCTTCGCAGGGGATGTTCAGTTCACTGCGGATGTATTCCGCCTGAATCGGGTTAAACTCCAGGCCGTGAGGGATAAAACCCGCCTGTTCTGCCTCGTTCAGAAAGAATCCTGCACCGGCTCCGATTTCGAGCAGTTCGCCGGAGCGAATAACCTGCCGGATTTTTTTCAGATGATACCGTGCATAGAGCCGTTTCCGGAGTTCATCGGCGATGTGATCTTCGGCAGAAATATGGGCTGTGTCGTGGCCGTAGAGATCGACGATCTCCTCAAAGGAGGGCCGGGGCGAGATGTAGATCAGACCGCACTCCGGGCATCGTTTTCCGGTGAATCCGTTCTCCTGAATGGCGGTGTCTTCGCTTGGGATGTTACAAAAAATACATGGAATCTCTTCCATTCGGGTTGTTTTAGTGAGTCATTATATGGTTTGACGTTTACAGCCTCTGCCACCGTTCCGGCCAACTTACGACAATCTTTGGTCCTTATGCAATCGGCCGGCATCGTGATTTTTGACAACTCTCTTGACAAATAAAAGCCCAAATGATATCGTTGCAGAGTGAGTGGAATCGTACACAACTTTCATCTGCGGAGGCTGATATGAAACCAACCCCATATCTATCTCTTGAGCTATTCACCAGGGTCCAATCCGATGTTGAGGCGAGGCAGTACCGTATTCTGGCTGGTTTAAAGAGATACCGTGAACATTTCAGAGTCAATGAAATTTACCCTTATCTCAGCCACCTGGTTGAACTCTATCAGATACTTGGCAATATTCAGGCCAGGTTGCATGGCCTTCGGAAAGAATTCCCGAAGAAGATCATCAATATCGACCTTGTGAACAGAGAAATTGAACATGAGGCGGTTTTTTCGGATGGTGCAGACCTCTCACATGTAGAGGAGTTGGTTGAGTGGGCTCTCCCTCACATGGAGAATGTGGTTCATGACGGGACGGTGATCCATGACTTTGTCGAGGAGGAGCTTATGGTCGAGCATGTAGGGATTGTTCCCAATTACAGAGATGAAGGGTACTTTTTTGTGCCGGACCGTTCCTCAAAAAAGCTGAAACTCTTTCAGTTTGAAGTATCCATATTCAAGAGTGCGGAGGATCGATACCGGTCGCTTAAAACGGACTTTCTGAAATCGATCGAGATCGGGAGTGCAGCTCTCTCTCCGAACAGTATCAAGCTTGAACTGATCAGGGAGCAGAAGAAAATGCCCAACCCGGCGACCTACTATGTCGAGACCAGGCTTGACTTCCCGTTTCGGGAGACGATTTTCCCGGTTACAAAACGCAAGCTGATGCAGACGATTAGTAATTAAGGTGATAGGGGATAGGGAATAGTTCTCTTTGATCAAGAACTATCACCTACAACCTCTCACCTATATCCTCTCACCTATTCCCTATCCCCTCTTTACGATTGCGAGTGTACACCGGGAGATCGAAACCAGTTTTCCATTCTGGTCGGTGATCCGGGTCTCCCAAACCTGTGTCTGGCTTCCGCGGTGTATGGGCCGGGAGACACCGGTTACAACCCCCCCTTCCGGCACCGGCCTGACGTGGTTAGCATTGATCTCAAGGCCGACGGCGGTCTTTCCCTCCTCACGAATATTCAGGTAGGCACCGATGGATGCAAGGGTTTCAGCCAGGGCAACGGATGCTCCGCCGTGAAGGATACGCATCGGCTGGACGGTATTCTGGTTTACCGGCATGGTTGCTTTCATCTCCTCCCGGCTGAAGGTTACAAACTCGATACCGAGGGCGTGTCCCATGTTTTTTCCCGAACCCTCTATGAAGGGCTGTATCCGGTCCCGGATCTCTTCTTCTATCTTCATGGTGTGAACGTTTATAAGGAGGCTTTGCAAGATCGCTTCGCGTGTAAAAAATTCGCGTGTAAAAAATGAGCCCTCTGGCCTCGATCTTGACCAAAAATCCTGGTTTTGCAAAGCCTCCTATAAGATTTTTTCTTTTATTATAGTATAATTAAATATAGAATACAGAAAACAGCAGTCAAACGCAGCGGACGACAGATAAAAAACACTGGATACTGGGAACTGAAACTTGAAGACCGATCCGGGTGTTACAGATCAGTAAGGGCCAATACGGAACAAGGTTCTATGCGGAACGTGTAACAGGTAACCATGAAATATCCCCCAACTACCATACCGGAGCAACTTGAGAAGGGGTTCAGGCTCTATGAGCCTGGAAGCCCGATTCTTTCAACCAAGCGGAACGGCGAGTGGATCCTCACGACCATTGAACAGTTCAGAGAGCGGGTTGAGCAGTTTGCGATGGGATTGTATGAGCTGGGGGTCCGGAAAGGGGACAAAGTCTCCCTTCACTCGGAGAACAGCACGGAGTGGGTTGTCTGTGACCAGGCTATTCTCGGCCTGGGCGCTGTCAGCATCCCTATCTACTCTACACAACCGGGAGATCAGATTCGTTATATCCTGGAAAATTCGGACGCAAAGGTTCATATCGTCTCCAATGACGATCTTTTTGCAGAGACCAAACCGCTGATCAAGGAGCTGGATCATATCACGTCTGTCATCAACCTGACCGGAACCAGACATGCTTCTTTGAAGCCGTATGAAGAGATTCTGAAGCTTGGAGAGGAGAGGATTCGTAAACATCCGGGCCAGTTTGATGAGCTGAAATCGAACGTGGAACCGGACGACCTGGCTTCCCTGATCTACACGTCAGGTACGACCGGCACGCCGAAAGGGGTGATGCTCTCCCACAACAATATCGCTTCAAACGTTCAGGCTTCCATAGAGAGGGTTCCTTTCACTGAGGAGGAGATCCTGGGGGCGAATGTGCTCTCCTATCTTCCGCTCTCCCATGTGTTTGAGCGGCTGATTACCTATATCTACCTGAGTATGGGCGGGCACATTCACTATATTGAACATGTGAACGAAATCCGGGATGATTTTCTACAGGTGCGTCCCTTCTTTTTTGCAACCGTCCCGAGGCTGCTCGAAAAGATTCAAACAGGAATCAAAGTGAAGGGGCAGCAGTTTTCCGGAATCAAGAAGCGGCTCTATTACTGGGCCGTTTACCTTGCCGAGTCGTACGATCCGGAACATCCGCCGTCCGGCATCAGTGCAATCCGGCAGAAGATCGCTGATAAGCTGGTCTACGCCAAAGTACGGGAGATGTTCGGGGGGAACCTTCGGGGCATGATCAGCGGCGGTGCGGCGTTATCGCCGAACCTGTTTCGATTTATTAATGCCCTGGGCGTCTATTGCGGCCAGGGATACGGGCTCACGGAGACTTCGCCGGTGATCGCCGTTCAACAGCCGGGCGAGCTTCGGGTCGGCTCCTCCGGATTGCCGTTAACCGATGTCCAGGTAAAGATAGCCGAAGACAAGGAGATTCTTACCAGAGGGCCTCATGTGATGCTTGGTTACTACCAGCAGCCTGAACTGACCAGAGAAGTTATTACAGACGACGGGTGGTTCCATACCGGAGACGTGGGAAAGCTGGATGAAGCGGGGTACCTCTACATTACAGACCGGAAAAAGGCGATGTTCAAATTGTCTACCGGAAAGTATGTTTCCCCTCAGAATATTGAAAATAAACTGGCTGAAAGCGGATTTATTGAACAGGCTATTGTGATCGGCAACCAGCGAAAATTCTGCTCCGCTCTGATTGCACCGAATTATGATAATGTATTGAAACGGCTGAGTCAGGCAAATCACAAACCTGAAAAACCGTATGCCAGTGATGAAAGGATCCGGGACCTGATCGACAAGGAGGTGGAAAAAGCAAACAAGGGCCTGCCACCCTGGGAGACAGTGAAAAAATTTGAACTGCTTGAAGAGGCACTCACCGTGGAGAGCGGGGAGCTGACCCCGACGATGAAAGTGAAGCGTTCGGTGATCAACGAACGGTTCGGGGATCTGATCGATAAGATGTATGAGGAAGCTGAATCGGGCGAGAGTAGCGATTAGTTGTGACAGTCACAGGTACTCTCATTCAGATTAGGCCTCTCCTGTGATCTGCTTCGGCCGCTTTGAGCAAGCGGGCCGGGTAACAGTAAACAGATGAATGATATGAGACCAACCAGATTTCAAAAAGTGGTTATTCTGGGCGCGGGCGTAATGGGCAGCCAGATCGCAGCACACTGTCTGAATGCAGGTATGGAGGTGTGGCTCCTCGACCTGAAATCGGAGGATGCAGAGAGGCCGAACCGGATTGCCGAAGAGGCTGTCTCACGGCTGAAAACAATGAAACCGGCCCCTCTCGCCGATCCGGAACATGCAAGCCGGATTCATACCGGTAACTTTCAGGACGACCTCTCCGTTGCCGAAGGGGCTGACTGGGTGTGTGAGGTTGTCATTGAGAGGATGGATGTCAAGCAGGAGATGATGGCTCGTCTGGAGAGTGTACGTGGCCCGACGACCGTTGTAAGCAGCAATACATCGGGCCTCCCGATCAAAGAGATCGTTGCCGGCTGCAGTGAAGCGTTCCGGAGCTATTTTCTGGGCACCCATTTCTTCAATCCACCCAGGTATATGAAGCTTCTCGAGCTGATACCGACTCCCGATACAGATCCGGATGTACTCAAGGCAATGGAGCGGTTTTGTGAAGTGCGGCTGGGAAAGGGGGTTGTCCGGTGCAAGGATACTCCCAATTTCATTGGAAACCGGATTGGAGTGTTCTCCATCGCATCCGTGATGCCCTGGTATGTGGACGGCAGAATGAGTGCAGAGGAGATCGATCTTCTGACGGGCCCGATCAGCGGCTACTCCAAAGCAGCTACATTCCGCACATGCGACATTGTCGGGCTTGATGTGTTACAACACGTTGCTTCCAACCTCTACCCGTCTATACCGGATGATGAACGGAGGGAGCTGTTCCGGCTGCCGGCACTTTTTGAAAAGATGGTTGAAAATGGATGGCTGGGAAACAAATCCGGCCAGGGGTTTTACAAGAAGGTATCCGGCCCGGACGGCAAGGAATACCGGGTATTGAACCCTGAAACTCTTGAGTACGGGAAACAGTCCGACCCGGAGTTTGAATCGGTCGAGCATGCCAGGGAGAATTTCAGTACGCCGGAGGAACGGCTGAAGTACATCGCCTGGAGTGATGACCGCGCCGGCCGTTTTTTGTGGGAGACTCAGTGTGACCTGTTACTCTACGCGGCAAACCGGATTCCGGAGATCAGTGACTCTGTGGAGTCGATCGACCGTGCGATGGAGTGGGGATATAACTGGGAACTCGGCCCGTTTCGCCGCTGGGATGCAATCGGAGTCCGGGAAAGTGTGGAGAGAATGCAGCAGGAGGGGCGGGAGGTCCCCGGACCGGTTCTGAACATGCTGGATAACGGCCGGAACTCCTTTTACCAGAATGGGACTGTCTACAATCTGGCCACCGGCAAAGCGGAACCGCTCTCGCCACCGGCTGCAGACGCAGTTACGACAGCCGGACTTCGAAGTAAGCAAAATGAGGTTTGGCGGGGTAAAGAGTCGGCACTCATTGATATGGGGAGTGGGGTTGCACTGTTTGAGTTCCAGTCCAGGCAGAATACATTGAGTATGAGATTGATGGAGGAACTGCAGAGTGCGGGAGAGAAGGTACCTTCCTCATTCGACGCTCTGGTGATTGGGCATGACGGGGAGAATTTCAGCTATGGCGCTGATCTTTCGGAGGTGTTGAGGGCCGTACAAAAGGGGAGCTGGAACTTCCTGGAGCGTGCCATACGAAATTTCCAGGCGGCCGTACTTGGTCTGCGGTACCATCCGTTTCCGGTTGTATCGGCAGTCTCGGGAAGGGTTTTTGGCGGGGGTGTTGAGCTCGTGATGCACAGTGACAGAGTCATTGCTCATCACGAGCTTTACTGTGGGCTGGTTGAGTTTGGAGTCGGCCTGATACCAGCCGGAGGAGGCACCAAAGAGATGCTCTTGCGTTCAATGAATGGACTCACAAACAATGCGGATCCACTTCCGTTTCTGAAAGAGGCATTCACAACAATCGGGATGGCAAAAGTATCAGCATCTGCTCTTCAAGCCCGAAAGCTCGGGTTTCTCCGGCGGGAGGATTCGATTGTGATGAACCGGGATCTGATACTGAGAGAAGCACATCGGGAGGCGCGGCTTCTGGCTGACAGGGGGTATCACCCGCCCGCCCGCCCGAAGATCAGAGTCACTGGCCAGACCGGGTATAGTGCTCTCCGGGTCATGCTCTACAATCTTCAGGAGGCAGGTCAAATTTCACCCTATGATGCTCTGCTTGGTGAACGTGCTGCATGGGTCCTCAGCGGGGGAAATGTAAGTGAACCTCAGGAGGTCCCGGAGAAAACCGTTCTGGAGCTTGAAGTGAAAGCGATAATGGAGCTGCTCCATGAAGAGAAGACACTGAAGCGGATCGAACAGATGTTGAAGAGTGGAAAACCTCTCAGGAATTGAAAAAACGATCAAACCATGAAGAGTAAGTCAAAACAGGATGCAGTGATACTCACGGCTCTCCGGACGCCATGCGGAAAGGCGAACAGGGGATCTCTCCGTTTTACACGTCCGGACAGTTTGGGAGGTGAGGTGATCCGGGATCTGTTGAATCGCACTCCCGGCCTGAAACCGGAGATGGTGGAGGATGTGATCATGGGGTGCGCATTTCCAGAGGGTGCACAGGGAATGAATATTGCCCGGCAATGCGCTCTTCTCGGCGGCTTGCCTGTTTCCGTGCCTGCAATGACGATTAACCGGTTCTGCTCTTCCGGTTTGCAGGCCATTGCCATGGCGGTGGACAGAATAGAGTCCGGTGCAGCAGAGGTTATCATTGCCGGTGGCGTGGAGAGTATGTCTCTGGTTCCGATGGGGGGTATATCCTTTCAGCCCAACCCGGAACTGGCTGAAAGGATGCCGGAAGTCTATATCAATATGGGGTTGACGGCGGAGAAGGTTGCAGAGACGTATGGAGTGAACCGGGAAGATCAGGATCGGTTTGCCCTGAGGAGCCATCAAAGGGCAGTAGATGCCTGGAAAAACGGGTACTTTGAGGATCAGATTACACCTGTTACTGTCTCTCTGCGCAGCGTAACCCCTGGGGGAGGTGTTGAAGAGGAAGAGGTCCGGTTTGCAAGAGATGAGGGCCCCAGAGCGGATACAACCCTGGAAGCTCTGGGAAACCTGGCCCCGGTTTTTCGGAAGGGGGGGAGTGTGACCGCAGGGAACTCCTCGCAGATGAATGATGCCGCATCTGCAGTTGTCGTTATGAGCCGAAAGAGGGCTGATGAATTGGGACTGAAGCCGATGGCCCGGCTTCTTGGTTTCTCCGTTGCAGGCGTTCCCCCTGAGCTTATGGGGATCGGCCCGGTAGAGGCTGTTCCGAGTGTTCTCCGCCATACCGGTTTGGGCCTTTCAGATATTGATCTCATTGAGTTGAATGAGGCATTTGCAGCACAGGCGATTGCAGTAATCAGAGAGCTTGGGATGGATGAAGAGAGGGTGAATCGTAACGGGGGTGCGATCGCAATGGGCCATCCTCTGGGTTGTACCGGAGCCAAGCTGACGACTCAAATTCTACACGATCTGCGGCGAAGGGGAGAGAGTCTCGGGCTGGTGACAATGTGTGTTGGCGGCGGAATGGGAGCAGCCGGGATATTTGAAATGTTGTAACAGGTGAGAGGTGAGAGGTTTTTTTTATTATTGTCTGGTGGCATTTTGTAGCTGTCGATCTATTTTATCCACACTGTTTGCAGTGATCAGGGCGTCGTATGGGGTGAAAGCGCTCTCCTGCTTCATCTGGATTGATTTAAGAAAAAGGATTGCCGACAGTTCTGCAACCCGGGTTGCATCAAACGATTTTGAGGAGACATCCAGATGATTCTCCCTGCCTTGCCGAATAGCACGCACGTTCTGTTCTGTTACATCCAGGTCTAGCAACAGGTGTCTGTCTGAAACGATTCTGCGGTGCCGATTCTCCAAACCAGTTGCCAGAAAAAAGATGGATGCTGTTGAGCCGCTCTCAAATTTGATCTGGATCTGAAGCCCCGTTTCAGCACGTTCGAGAGTGATCTCTTTTGTTTCAATCCTGTGAGTACTCATACTCATCCATTTGATGATCAGTGCAAGTTCATCGATCCAGTAGTATCTGAAATTTTCCCGGTTGTCGGTGTAGTTGAGGATGCTGTTTTCACGGATAATTTGAATCAGATCCGGTTTGGGCATCTGTTGAATCATCCAGCGGGTTGAGGGAGCTATTGAAGGCCAGTGTGAAAATTGTACTGAGACAGCCGCTTCCTGGCTCTGGTGATAGACTTTTTCGAGCATTGTCCGGTCGGATGGGAGCCTGGAGACAAGGTAAGAGTGAATGCCCAGTCGAATCGCATCCGAGAGCAGGTGAAGATTGTTGATGGAATCATCGATCAGGACAGCAGCGTCTACAGGGCCAAGATCATCCAGTGTTGGCGCTATGACAACTTCACGTACAGCTTCAAAGGGCCTGAGATGTGATTCCCATGCAACAGCACGCTTTGCGTCACCGATGATTCCTACTCTCATATGTTTATCTGTGGTGTTGGCCTGCCGGCAATACCGGTTCATAAAACTTTCTGACAGACGGTTTTACAAAGCCTCCTGAAAGAAGATGCAAACGGTGGATCAGGAATCCAAAAGGAGGGGCAAAATTAATCGGGCATTATAAGTGCCAGGATAAAGTAAAGGAGAACAGGCGTGCCCCAAAAGACAAGAATCAATACCACATAGAGGATACGGACAAGTGTGGCATCCCAACCGAGATATTCTGCCAATCCACCGCAGACTCCGGTGATCATTTTATTGGTACGCGATTTTTTTAAACGGGCTGCCATAGATTGAGTCCTTTACTTATTCCTGTATAGAGATAGCACTGTAAAGTAATACGGGATGAACCAGGAAAGGTTGCATCTGTTTTCTCAGGTCAGGAGTCTGTCGGACTTAGATGATTGTTACGAGGGGGCGCAGTAGATCAGACTAAGTCCGACAGACTCCTGGGTGCAGTTGTGGCAAAGTAGTTGAAACGCAAGAGATTTTGAAAAGAAAAAGGCAATTGCACCCTCCGGGTTTTGGCAAAATCAGGATTCAGTACCTTGTAACCGGAAGTAGATCGGGAGCATATATTGAACCCGTACCGGTTGTCCGTGCTGGTAGCCAGGCTTGAACTCAGCAAGCTGTATTGCGCGCAGAGCTTCCCGGTCACAACCACCGCCAATCCCCTGAATCACTTCCGGGTTTTCGACTTTTCCATCTTCTGTAATGATAAATTGAATCATTACACGCCCCTCTACTCCTGCTCGCCGCGCAAGCTCCGGGTATCGGATGGATTGTTGTATCGATGCGAACCCGCCGACCAGCTCTGGCATCTGCTCTACGATGGTGTGAACTTCTCCCGGCTGGGGTTCATTCGATGATCGGTTCAGGTTATCAACCGGGTTCGGGTGAAAACTTGCTGCCGGAATTGGCGAGAGTGTGGGTATTGGCGGCAATTCAGAGATGGCTACCATGTCATTAACAGGTTGGTTCACAGGAACCGGTGGCCGTTGAGGTGGCTGCTGTGAACTGGTTTCCAGTTCCGTCTGGTTTGATAGAACGTCACTCTCGGTGGACGCCGGCTGATCCATCAGATTAAGGTCCAGCAATTCACTTTCAAAGGCCATCGGTAATCCTCCTTCATCTCCGTTCTGATCCGGATGTTGCAAGTCAGTGCCTCCCATCATCAGTGCAGTAGCTGTGAAAATTGCCCCGAATGAGGAGAATGCAGATCGAACGGAGAGATTATGAAATTTGTCCCGGTTCATCCTCTGAATTCTCCGTCTCAGATTGGAGGTGCTCTCTGCAAGATTCAGGGCAGGTCGTGTATCCAGAGCAGAGAGCGGAGTCATCTCGAGCAGGACGGAGGCATACTCTTTCGGGGAGACATTTCTGTCCGTCAATACAATATTGTCACACCGCATCTCTCGATATTCGTCCAGCTGTTTTGCAACCCTGTGTACCAACGGGTGGTACCAGAAGAGGGCTTTGATGCTCATCACAACTATGTGAATCAGATAATCCCGGTTCAGAATGTGCGTAAGTTCGTGACTGATCACGATATTCATTTTGTGAACCGATCTGGTGAGGCTTGCCGGTAAAAGAATGACCGGTTTTTTAAGCCCAAAGGTTACCGGTACAACCGGCTTGTGAAGAATGGCGATGTGAATATTCCCGCCACTTTTTCTGGCCAACGTTTTGTTACGGTCTGAAACCGCTTCCATCAGACTCAACGGAAAAAGAGGCAGTGAGCGGGAGAGCTTGTTCAGATGCACATAGTGACTGGAGTACCGGAAAAGTTGTATAACGGAACCGATCAGGACCAGCCAGGCGAGGGTCGTCTGCCATATAGAAGCGAAAAACGACATGAAGCCGGTCTTTGGCTCACTTCCGATGATTTCAATCGGAGGAGAAAGGATCAGGATTCTGAATGGCGCAGAGGCCTGTTCAGCAGACATGAAATAACTGTCTGCAAAACTGGCCAGTCCAGCCATAAGAAGCCCGGCCGGCAATGCCAGAATCAGGCCTAACCTGACATGGTAGTGGTACTGAACATGGATTGTAAAAAGGAGTTTCAACCCTGCCAGTACAACTACCGTCAGAAGAGTCCAAATCAGGACCGGGAACCATAGAAACGAAAGAAAGTCCGGCCCTGCTGCAACGATACGTTCCATCAGGGCTAACAAATCAGCCTCCCAGTTTGTCGATCATCTTCTTGATCTCTTTTCGCTCCTCATCTGAGATGTTTTCATGCTTCACAAGTGCATGTACAAGATCTTTTGCCGATCCGTGAAACACTTTGTCAACCAGCCTGTTTACAAGGTTGAAGCGCACGTCATCAGGCTGTTTCAGCGGGCTGTAGATATAGGCCATGCCTACTTTTCTGTACTTCAGGTACTGCTTGTCAGCCAGGTTTTTCATGACTGTCATGATGGTTGTGTAGGCAACTTTTCTGTTCTCGAGTATTCTGTCTCGAACTTCAGCGACAGATGCTTCTCCTAATTCCCACACATGATGGAGTACTTCCATTTCCGTTTCGCCAAGAGGTGTCAATGCTTTTCTCATAGTCCTGGTATTTAGTATTTATGTTTGAAGTGTTGAAAGCCCTTATAGAAGCCTGTATTTGTCGAATTCCTGAAGTTTTTGGTACGTCTAACCAGTCACAAACTCAACATGTGTGAGTGTGTGGCGACAAAACCTAAAATTTTCATTGACCCGTACAAAAGTGGCTTTGAAAAAGGCACCTAACGATGATTATTTATATAGTAAACTATTTTTGAATATAATAAAGTTTTAATTTGAATCAATAGCAAACTTTTGGCTCCGGAAGATTTTTGCAAAGCCTCCTTGAAGCCTTCCAGGCAGAGGTCAGGAGGACTCCGGCGCACTATCCTGATCTTTCTGCAGCTGATAGACAATCGGAAGGGAGTATTGAACCCTTACAGGCTGGCCATTCTGGAGTCCTGGATTGAATTGAGCCTGACTGACGACACGCAGGGCCTCCTCATCACATCCGGCGCCTATTCCACGTATCACTCTCGGCCTTTCCACGCGCCCCTGTTCATTCACGATAAACTGAACGAAGACACGTCCTTCGATCCCGGCTCTGCGAGCCCTTTCCGGATATGAGAGCTCATCCATCAGCACTGCAAGACCGCCAATCAGCTCCGGCATCTCCTCTACGACGGTAAAGAAATCGTCCTCTTCATCAGACAGGTCACCGTTTTGCGCCATCTCATCTCCACTCACCGGTTCCAGCCCCATTGCACGCAATACTGTGTTGTACGAGGCGAGACTCTGGTTTGTCGTAACTTCGATCACGCCCTGTTCAGCCCGACTTCCGTACTTTTCTTCAGCAGCTATACTATTCAGAATATTGATGCTGATGATATGATCCGGCTGAAGGGCTCTTAGCTGGCTGATACTCTCCTGATGCCGGTCTGCCTGTGCCTGATCACCCAGGAAGATGACGACCCGATGGTAACCACGTTCACCGGTCCGGTCTATGTCGGTCATCAGATCCAGCTCCTCTTCATCGTATACCTGATGGGTTGTCATATCGCTGCACCCCAGGATTCCTGCAAAGAGAAGCAGAGTCGCCAGGAAGGCTGCAAGTGTCGATTTCATGAGATTGTTTATTGTTGAAGTATGTGTAATCATGTCAGTCCTCATTTCGGAGATGTTATATCCGCCAGTTGGCGGACAGGCCAGAATCTGGTTATAAATCCTGGTGTTTCAAAAGCTCCTATTCGTAGTATTGGAGGTTCTCCCTGACACTGTGGACGATCATTGTGAAACCGGATCCATGCTGGCTGAAGCATCGATTTCGGATGTGTCAACGGCACACTTAAACCTCCTTGTTAATACTAAACAAAAAGTAAAATAGGGATAAAGTCAAATAAATTTTTGTCTTTCTCCCTATATAACCGGATTTTTTACAAACATCCCATTTAGGTGGGCTCAGTGTCAATTTGAAAGGTTTTGTATTGGGTTTGTTTCGGCTTCGATGCAGTTTCCATAATTGCCCGGATCTCATTATCTGTGAATTGGGTTCACTTTTTTTGATCAGACTTTTCGTAAAACGTAACATAGAAACGATTATCCATGAAGATTGAGCAGTTTGGTAAACTGGATTCAGGTGAAGAAATTTCACTTTTTACACTTGCTGGTAGTGACGGAATGGAGGTGAAGATTACGAATTATGGCGGGATTATTACCTCTGTGAAGGCGCCGGATCGTAACGGTAATCTGGAGAATGTAGTTCTGGGGTTTGAT
>JBBDRW010000139.1:0-24109 GCA_040905265.1 Balneolaceae bacterium
ATAGGGTTTGTGGGTGTGCCCGAAGGCCATAATATGGGCCTCTGCTTTTATCATCATCCGAAGCAGGCTTTTATCGGCCCGGTCTTCAAAGAGATACTCATTGATTTTTCGCGGACTTCCGTGCACCAGCAGCAGGTTCCAGGGATTCCCGTTTACCCCGAATTCGAGCCGAAGGTGAGCCGGCAGAGACCGCAAATAGGCTCTGTTTTCATCGCTTACGATTTGATTGGTGAAGGTGATCGACTCTACACCCCGGGCTTCATCTTCCTCAGTCTTGTAGGCACAACCGCAGTCGTCGCTGTGAAGTCCCACTCCCTGATCATAATTTCCGGCGATTACCGGGATTCCTTTCGAGCGAATCAACCCGATGACCTCATTCGGGTAGGGGGCGTAGCCGACAAGGTCGCCCAGGCAGTATATGGCGTCGGGTTTTCTTTCGGTTATATCATCCAGTACAGGACGTAATGCGTCGATATTGGCGTGTATATCACTAAACAGTGCAATTTTCATCAGCAGCAGGTTTTAATGAGTTCGGTTGATAGTTCAGACAGAACGGATTGAAGTTCCTGGATTCCATCGGGGTTCAGACAGTAGCAGGTTCGGACCCCTTCCACCTCTCCGGTAATCAGCCCGGCCGACTTCAGTGCTTTCAGGTGTTGGGAAACCGTAGATTGAGCCAAAGGCAGAATCTCGGTTATATCCCCGCAAAAACAGGTTGTTCTGTCGGCAAGTAGTTTCAGGATGGCAATCCGGGCCGGATGACCGAGTGCTTTTGCGATTTCGGCAGATCGCCGGACAGAACGGTCGTCAAGAGATAAAGAAGCTGTTTTCATGGGGAGTACTTTCTTTAATCGTTAATTAACGATAAAATAAGGCAGAAACAGAGTAATCCCAAACTACGTTTTGATCTTCGACATGTGGGATTCAGCTATTTGTTTACCGCTCCACCACGATCTCTCAGCTTCTTTATTACCGGGTGAATAGTGATTCGTCGACCGGTTTAAACAGCAGCTGTGAGAAGATGTAGAGATCGTTTTGCCATACCTCGAATGTGTGTCCGCCGGGCTCTACATAAAAGATATGAGGGACATTATTCTCGGCCATGTACTCATGTGTCCGTCGGCTGATGTTCATCAGGTTGTCCTCATCGCCACAAGAGATCCAGAGCAGGTTCAGGCTCTCTCTCGCCTCTTCCGGGTTTGGTAGCAACTCTTCCGGGGCTTTCGTATTTGGCGCAGAGCTGAATCCGCCGACCCAGGAAAAAAGGTCGAGATTGGCCAGGCCAAAATTGAGCGACTGGCCGCCACCCATCGAGAGTCCGGCAAGGGCCCGGTTTTCTCGATCCGTCAGGACCGGGTATTCATTTTCGATGAACGGAATCAGGTCGTTAATCAGATCCTGCTCAAACGTTGCAAAGGCTGCCACTCTGTCGGGAGCAAAAATATTTTCACCGGGACTGTCGTCAACCATTGCCCGTCCATTCGGCATCACTACGATCATGGGTTCCAGTTTGCCCTCAGCGTATAGGTTGTCAAGAATGATTTCGGGAGTGGCGTTATCGAGCCATTCACGTTCATCCCCTCCGATTCCATGCAGTAGATAAAGCACCGGATACCGGTTCTCTGTGGAGTATCCTGGCGGTGTATAGATGATGGCACTGCGCGTGGTTCCGACAGTCTCAGACTGATAAGAAATGGTTTCAATTGCCCCTTGAGCGATGTCGGGGTTCGGTGTGTCGAATCCAGCGGGAGCCTGTTGGATAACGGCCTGCGACCAGGCAGTTGAGTTGAGAAGGAATACGGCGGACAGGAGTAGAAATAGCTGTTTCATAACGTTCTTTTCTATTTAATGGTTATTCGGGGTTATACCTGCCTGATTTTGTTGGCAAATAATGTGTAAATCCGGGGAATTCTGACTATGTAATGTGAAGGAATATATACGAACAGATTTTGATCGGAAATGACGAAATATAGAAAGTTTTCAATATGTTATAGATCATGTGCTCGGCAATACGTGATATAATCCATATTGACCGGTTTTAACTCCAATGACGAAGCAATCATTGCCATTTGTCCCCGATGATGGACGCCATGAAGCACAAGATGCATCAGAATGTCCTCGACAGATGACTGGTATTCTTTACTGTTGAATTTCTTGTAGGAAATAATCCTGCTTACATTCCCATCCGGCAGCGTTCTATAAATTTGTTCATGCACTGCATAAAGTTGGCGCAGTTGGGTCTTGGATAGTTGTTGCCAAATATCCTGTCCAGGTTTCTCACCCTTTATTCTGTCAAACCATACACCTTCAGCAAGGATGATATGGCTCATTCGTATCCATAGCTTCGGCTCTTTTGTCTGAGTATCTGCAAGGAATTGAATCCAGTTGTCATTCGCCCAGAGAGTATACTCGATAAGTTTCTTCAGGTCAAACATGTCTCTATTCAGATTAGTCGTGTCAGGTTTTCAAATATACCGTCAAAATAGTATTGGTCCTGCTCAATTCTGGATTTGTAGCAACTTATCATGTTATCTGTCCGGGATCGGTGCTCAGATCAATGATTGCTAACCTTGAATGTAACTCGAATTTTTTGAAGGATCTTAAAAAAAAAGCCTAATCAGGCTTATGCTCGATAATATCCCCCGGCTGGCAATCCAAAGCCTCGCATATGGCATTAAGCGTCGTAAAGCGGACCGCTCTTGCCTTGTTGCTCTTCAGAATGGACAGATTGGCTATAGTGATTCCAACGTTTTCAGAAAGCTCGGTCAGCGTCATCTTGCGTTTGGCAAGCATGACGTCAAGATTGATAATGATAGCCATCAGATTGTTAACTCCTGTTCTTTTTGCATGGAGACACCGTAGCCGAAACACCAGGCCACAACCCATAAAATCAGTCCGAAAAACAGTGCTTCGAACATAAAGTCGGTACCACCCGATGACAGCAGGTTTGTCTGGACCGGTGCTGTGTAGTCAATGGCAGTTATGCGGCTCCATAAGAATTCCAGAAAGGGTGCCAGGATGAGCAGGAAGGCGACTACTTTCAGGTTACGTACATTTTCATCCGTGAAAAAGTCGGCATTTTGAAGTTTTTTCACAAACTTGCGGAGATACCAAACCATTACGAACAGGTAGATCAGCATCAGAATTCTGTAAAATGATTCCGTCTGAATATGTCTGAAAAAAGATGTACGGTCCAACGGTATCCCGGTATGCCCGATGAGAATCGGTACGGTCATCTGGCCATCGTAATTGAGGGACTGTTTCCTGGCAAGCCCAAAAGCGAAACTGGAACTATGACTGTTTTCCATGTCAATGGCATTGGATCGGTAACGAACCGAGTCCGATGGCATGAAACGGAACAGGTCATCCCCGTTGAGCAGATAGAATCCTTCGGTGGCTGAACCATTTGGAGAGTCTCTTTCAAGCAGATAGGTATAGGTGTTGCCAAGAATGCTCAGACTGGTGTTGTAAGATGCCATGCCAGACATAGAGTCTCTGTCCGGGACCATCCTTGGTGCAAACCAGAGCGAAGCGAATAGAGTAGAGACCATTCCAATCACAAGGAGAACCATGATGGCTGTTGTTATCCAGGTCAACAGCCTGACTTTTATCGGAGTTTTCATCAGTTTATCTCATTTGGTGTTTGAACTACATAGTTTTATTGAATAACAATAAAAATTTATTGAAAAACAATAATTAATTTCCAGTTTTTCAATTGTTGTACGTCCGTATGAACTTTCGTGAGCCGAATAAGTGGTCTATTCGGCTCATGGCTACGTATAGGAGAGGCAGGTGGCCGAAGTACACGGTATCAAGTGAATCTTTAAATCAGTCGCTCTTCGGTTTTTTCAGGGGAGTTTTGAACATCCCTTTCACGGTTTGATCTTCCTCCCGATCCAATTCATCCAGCCCCAGTTGAATGGTTTCCGGTTTGGGATTGTGGCGAAAAGTCTGCGCCATGCGGTCCCAGAACGAAAAGAGGGAACTGTAGTTTGAGTCGGTTTCCGGCTGCCAGCGGGAGTGGTGAACCCGGTGCATATTCGGGGTGACGATGACCGTTCGAAGAATCCGGTCATATTTTTCCGGAAATCCAACATTGGCGTGATGGAACTGCACCACTGCAAACATGACGGTTTCGTAGAGCACCAGTTCCCAGAGGTACACTCCGAAGAGGGTAATCAACGGAATACGGAAGAGGGAAGAGAAGAAAATTTCCCCCAGATGAAACCGGCTGGCGGTGGTAACATCCATCTTGTTATCGGAGTGATGTACGCTGTGAAATCTCCAGAAAAACGGGATTACATGATTGATCCGGTGCCAGGCGTAGGTCCAGAAATCGAGCAGAAGTATGGCTCCGGCTGCATGCACCCAAACGGGAATTCCGGTGCCATCCTGCAGCCAGTGCATGATGCCGAAACGTGCCTCATCAGCCCAAACAGAAGCAGCCAGCCAGAGGCCGACAAACAAGAGGCTGACCATCAAACCGTTCAATAGTCCGATGACGAGGTTCCGGAAAACGTGTTTGCCGCGATTCTTGAACGAACCGCTGAAATAGGCATAAAACGGGTGCAGAGACTCCCACAGAAACAGCAGAATCAGAACTGCAACCATGGCAATGACCTGCGTTTCCTGCAGGGTTACAAGAAGAGGTTCCATCAATTCAATCTTTATTACAGAAATTATGGGAGGCTTTGCATCCGCCGGCCGGTGGAATTCTCAATATCCTCCTTATAGAATATCTTGTTATTGATTCATTGGCACTAACATCAGCCGGATACCTTTCTTCAGTTCGGTTTATCTGAGCCCGGGATAACGATCCCAAGTCGTTCGGCCCGTCTCTTCCACTTCTCTCTTGCCAGTTTTTGCATGTCGTCAATGCTGTCCGCCTCATCCACAATCTCCATACCAAGGAGTGTCTCTACGACATCTTCCATTGAAACGACTCCTGAAAACCCTCCGTATTCATCTACGGCCACGGCAATTTGTTCCTGGCTCTCAAGTAGTCGCTCCATCAGGTGTTTGATGGATATCAGTTCAGGTATGATCAGTATGTCTCTTCGGATCTCCTCTAATCGGGTATCCAGATTACCTCTGGAGCCGTGGAGCAACAGGTCATCTTTCAATACGTACCCCGTAATATCTTCATCACTCTTCTCGAATACGGGCAGTCTTGAAAAGTTAATCTCTTGTTTATCCACGCTTTGTAATACATCTCCAACCGTACTGCTCTGCGGGAACCGGACAACCACAACTCTCGGCGTCATGATATCTTTTACTTTCAGCGAATTAAACCGAATCAGATTTTTGAAGATTTTGGACTCACCCTCCTCAATGATTCCCTCCTGCATTCCTTGCTCCGCCATGGCGCTGAATTCCTCCCGGCTGAATGTAGGTTGATCTCTCTTGTTGGAGAGCCAGCTGGAGATCCAGCGTGAAAGAAGAACAAATGGATAGGTTAGTACAATCAACAGTTTGATTGTTCGGGCTGAAATACCCGAAAGCTCTTTCCAGTAGGTAGCCCCGAGGGTTTTCGGGATAATTTCAGAGAGTACCAGGATCAGTAGTGTGAGAACGATCGAGGTAATGGTTACATAGGCATTCCCGAATACGATTTGTGACTGTGCCCCGACACCGGCAGCGCCGATGGTGTGGGCAACCGTGTTGAGGCTTAATATTGCCGCCAGAGGCCGGTCGACATCATTCTTTAATTCACGTAACAGTTTGCCTGCCCGGTCCTCTTTGGATTCCAGGACTGTAATGTAGGTGGGAGAGATGGAGAGGAACACAGCTTCCAGAATGGAGCAGAGAAAAGAGACTCCAATGGCAAGCAGCAGATATACTATGAGTAGAAACATATCCTGACAATAGAAGGCTAATGCAGGAAAAGTGCAACTTCATTATAGTGTGTAAAATTTTGCACGGCCTGTTGGAACAATCCACGATTCTGATTACATACATGCAACTGTCTAAAGACTACATTTATGTGTGTGCGATGTTTTACCGTCGCAGTCTCCTTTCATGAATATAGACTGGCTGAACTCTTTTTAACCACTTACCCGTCACCAATCAAACCCGTTATGAAACAGCTCTTACTCCTTACATTCACAGCCTTTCTCTGTATGATATCCTGGCAACCCGAAACTGCCCGGGCGCAGTCCATTGAAGCTCTCTATGTTACCGGCGGTTGCTGCCACAATTATGAAGAGCAGTTCGAAATTATTTCCGAAGGATTGGCCGACCGGTTCGATATCGAGTGGACCGTTGATGGCATATCCGAAACCGGTGGCAGCTATGTGAGTACTCGTTTTCAATCGCCGGGCTGGATTGATGAATTCGATATCGTCGTATATAACAACTGCTACGCACAGGTGACGGATGAAGAGTATATAGACGGCATTGTCGCGGCACACGCTGAAAGCGGGGTGGGAGCTATTTTTCTCCACTGTGCCATGCACACCTACCGCGCGACAGAGACCGATTCCTGGAATCAGCTGATCGGGATTGACACCTACAGCCATGAAAGACAACGTGAATCGTTTGTACATCCGGTAAACCTGGACCATCCCGCAATGGCTGATTTCCCCGAAGACGGATGGGAGTGGCCGAGGGATGAACTCTATATCGTACGCAGGGTTTCCGAGAATATGATCCCGCTTGCACATGCTTACGGGCCGGATACAGAGAACTGGCACATTATGATGTGGGCGAATACCTATGAAGGTGCACGCACGATCGGGACCACAATGGGGCACAACTCCGATGTGATGGATACACCGGTATTTCTCGATTTTGTTGCCAATGGAGTCGAGTGGGTGTTAGGCCGGTAGCTGCCACCACTCCGGTTGAAGTGAACCAGTTGCTCCTGTCCGGTCGCTTCGGCGGCCCGGTCAGGGGCAGGCCACTGGTTACTCTCTTCTCTGAAAGTAGTGGATAAAACAATCAAAACATGAGTCAGAAAGTGTAAGCTCGTCGCCGCCGGAATAGTGAACGAGTTTCAAGTTAATGCCGCCGCTCTTCCCATTGTCCACTGCCCGGATAATGATCTCTCCGCTGTTCCATCCCTCCTCTCCGATTTCAACCCTGTACTCTTTGATCGGTTCGTCCTTTTTATGCCACAACGCCCGGTTATTTCTTTGAAACCGAACGGTTATCGAGTAGTCGACAGAGTCTGCATGGATGGTCAATCCGCCGAAACCGCCAGTGCTCCTCTGCCATTCCCAATCTCCGGCCATCTCTTTGCTTACCAGAAAACCGTCATCGAAAAGGCCGCAGGAACTGACAAAGAGGAATGTCACAATAGAGATAAAGAGCAGCCGGGCTGTATGTAAAGGGTTCATAGGTTTTTTACTGTATGTAGTGGGCCTGTTCATCTTCTCTTTATACACTTTCGATGAGTTCATACCTATTCAAGTATATTGAACCTGATATCGAACACGGGCAGTACAGCAAGAAAGTATTCATTTCGGATATCGCTTCTACCGTGTCGGTCTTTCTCAATTCTCCCTTTCCCAGTGGAAATATTGGAAATCCACTCAATGATCTTCTCAAGAGATGACACTGATCAGAACAGATTGGCAGGATCAAATAGAATCGACCCTACCCATATGTATTGTATTGATTGTGAAAACCTCTCTTATTTACAATTAGAAGCATTTTTATTAATTATTAAAAAAATTTAAAAAAGTTTTTGTAGTTATCGAGATAGTTTTTTAATTATGGGGCAAATCTTTTACACTTTTTAATAACCTGCTTTTGATTTGTATATAATGAAGGAAGGTGACGCTCATTGTTTACTGCGGCGCTTTTTTTTAACAAAAGTTACTTAACCGGTTACTTTACGTGTGGAAGGTGACTTCCGTTGTAGTCCAGCGATGAATTACAATGGAGATGGATTCATAAACAATAACGAGAACCAGGGAACAGACAATGGGAACTTTGAAACAAAAAACAGTTCTGGCGTTTACGACCCTGATGCTTGTGTCAATCGTATGTGTGCCGGCTTCATTTTATACATTTGCACAATCGATCGCACCAGCTCAGGCTGAACTTTTATCAGAATACAGAAGCGCTTCCAGCAGCGATGATCAATTTCAACAGACCATAAGCGGGACGGTCACAGATGCTAACACCGGATCGCCGATACCCGGTGCCAATATCTATATTCAGCAGCTTCAGACAGGTGCTGCAACAGATATTGAAGGGATGTACACTATTGAAATCGATGAACCGGGCACCTATACATTGGTGGCTACATTTGTAGGGTATGACCGGTTCGAAACCACATTTTCCATTCAAACCGAGGAGTCTCTGACGCTTGATATTGAGCTATCTCAGAGCGGGATACTGGGGGACGAACTGGTGGTTATCGGGTATGGAGTCCAGAGACGAAGTGACCTTACCGGTTCTGTCTCGTCCATATCGAGTGCGGCTATCAATGAGGTGTCGATCACCTCTCTCGCATCGGGGCTGCAGGGCCGCGCGGCCGGTATCTATGTGAACCAGAGCGGCACCAAGCCGAATTCGGGTGCGTCCATCCGGGTGAGGGGAAACCGGTCGATCACGGCTGGTAACGATCCGCTTTTTGTTGTGGACGGTGTGCCGATTTCAGGGGGGATCGACGATATCAACCCGAGAGATGTCCAGTCGATTGAAGTATTGAAGGATGCCTCTGCAACGGCGATTTACGGTGCCCGGGGGTCAAACGGGGTGATCATTGTAACGACACAGCGCGGATATGACGGTGACGTTTCTGTTACCTATGACGGGTCGGTCGGTTTTTCCGAGATGAGTCGGAGAGTTAATATGATGAACGGTGAAGAGTGGGCGGAGATGCGGCGGGAAGCATTCCGGGCTGCCGGTGACCCGACGCCGGATAACGAACTCTTTCACTCGACCGAGTATGAACAGATTCAGAACGGTACCTGGACCGATTACCAGGATATGCTCGTCCAACGGGGTGTGCGGCAACAGCATCAGCTGGGTATTGCCGGAGGCGGACAGACGGCTCGATACTATGTCTCTTTCGGGGGTCTGGATCACAGCGGGATTCTGGAACCTGAAAATTTTCAGCGATATAATACACGGCTGAATATAGACATGAGTATAACAGACCGGTTCCGTATAGGGACCTCCACCCTCGGTGTCTACAGTATTCAGAATGGCGGTACACGAAACTTCTTTGGAGAAGCGATTCAGAATACGCCGCTTACACAACCCTTTGATGAGAACGGGGTATTGAGACTGGAACCAAAACCGGATGCCCAAAGGACAAACCCGCTGCTCGAAGTATTGCCGGAGACCTATGTGGATGAGGTGAAAACACAACGGATCCTCAGTAATATCTATGCGGAATACGATTTCAGTGACAAACTGAATGTTCGAATGAATTTCTCTCCGGATATCCGGTCTGAAAAGAACAATCAATTCCAGGCGGTCCGGTCCCGTGCGCGGCAGGGCGGCCCGGCTGCGGCGCAACTGCGCGCAGTTGATACGTTTGAATATACCTGGGAGAACATTGTAAACTTTCAGGAGACACTGGCTGAAACATACGATCAATCTGACCGGTTTGTTCAGTGTGCAGGAGTTTCAGCGCGAGTTTTCAAGGGTGGATGTTCGGGGAATTCCTCTGACCGATATGCGCTATCACAACCTGAGTGCCGCCGAAGAGATCTTGTTTGCGGATTCAGACTATCAGAAGTGGTCGCTGGTCTCCTATATGGCGCGTGCCAACTACAATTATGATCAGCGATACCTGCTGACACTGACAGGACGGGTCGACGGTTCTTCCCGGTTTGGTGCCGCAAATCAGTATGGCTACTTCCCATCCGTTGCACTGGCGTGGAACGTATCCAATGAGTCGTTCTTTACTCCGACAACTCTTCTGAATGACTTGCGGGTCAGGCTCAGCTGGGGCAAGGTCGGGCAAACCGGGATCAACCCCTACCGGACACAAGGGCTTGCATCGCGGACTGCCTTTAATTTCGGGGATACTCCGGCATTCGGTTTCAAACCGAATCAGATCCGGAATGACGAACTGAAGTGGGAGACAACCACTTCCCTGAACCTGGGGATTCAGTTCGACATGTTCAATTCACGAATTGTGACCGAAATCGATCTCTACCGTGCGAATACGACGGATCTGCTGCTTCAGAGAGCGATCCCGACGACCAGTGGTTTCAACAGTGTTCTGGAGAATGTCGGGGCAACCCGAAATACCGGTATTGAAGCGTCTGTGAGAACTATCAATGTGGCGTCGAACGATTTCGGCGGGTTTCAATGGAGTTCCAATTTCAATGTCGCCTACAATAAAGAAGAGATCGTCGAACTCTTTGGGGGCGCAGAGGATGATGTCGGGAACCAGTGGTTTATCGGACAACCGATCAATGTCTACTATGACCATGAGAAGGTCGGAATCTGGCAGTCGAATGAAGCGGAACTTGCAGCCACCTATGGCCAGCGGCCGGGAGAGATAAAGGTCCGGGACGTAACCGGCAGTGGAAGCATTACCGGGGATGACCGGGTGATTCTTGGCCAGCAGCAACCGAAATGGCAGGGTGGATTCGGGAACCAGTTCAGCTACCGGAATTTCGACCTTTCCGTCTTTCTGGTGGGCCGGTTCGGCAGCATGATTGTCAGCGGGATTCATGATGGCGGAACGAACCAGTTGGCCGGGCGGTATAACAACGTGCGGCTTGATTACTGGACCCCGGACAATCCGACCAATGAAGCCCCTCAGCCGAGAGCGGATCTGGAAAGATCGGTCTACAACAGTACCCAGCGATATTTTAACGGTGACTTTGTACGAGTCCGGACCATCGGACTGTCTTACACTCTGGCGCCAAACATCGCACAGAGTGTTCTTGGATTGCAGTCACTCCGGTTCTATGTAAATGCCGAAAATCCATACATCTTCTCCCCCTATGTGCAGAAGCATGGCGGTGTCGATCCGGAGACGAGTACAAGCAATAATACACCGGCTCAGTGGACACTTCAGTTCGGTATCAATTTGTCACTTTAAACAACAGATGAGCAATATTATGAAAACGATTAAAACATTAAGTTTCGTGATAGCTGTTGCATTGGTGGCGACGTCGTGCACAGATTTTCTGACCGAAGATATCCGTTCACAAGTTGGTGATGAGCGTTTCAATACGCCGGATGGATTCGATGAGATCGTCAATGCGTCCTATACCAATTTGCGCCTCTACTACGGTACCGAAAGGGGCCATGCGATGACGGAGGGTTATGGCGTTGACATTTTTCATGAAGGCGCAGATGGAAGCCACAAGCAGTGGAACTTTTACGGGGTTCAACTGAACCCGTCGACCGGCTTGGTGCGGGAACTGTGGGACTTTATGTATGAAGGGATCAATATGGCCAATACCGTCATAAACCGCGGCCAGAGTGTGGATGGTGTCAGCCCCGATATCGTTCGGGTACGATCCGCAGAAGCACGGTTTTTGAGAGCCCACTATTACTTCATTCTGGTTCAGCAGTATGGTGCAGTTCATATCACAACCGAAGAGACACAGGGTGTAGAGACCGAGGCTACCAGGTCACCCGTTTCAGCGGTATTCAATCTGATCATTGAAGATCTGGAACATGCTATCGACAATTTGCCGATTGAGGCAAGTGACTACGGCCGGGCAACCAAGCCGGCAGCCGAGCATCTGCTGGCCAGGGTTCTGCTCACCAGGGCCTCGGAATACTACAGGGCGGATGCCAATAGTGAAGCCAATGACTATAACCGCGCCGCAGAACTCGCAGAGAGAGTGATCAACGATTACAATTTCTCTCTGTTGAATGATGTGGCGGATGTCTGGGCTGTTGGAAATGAGGTGAATGAAGAGGTGGTCTGGTCTATGCAGTATTCGGATAATCTGCTTCTGAACGAAGGGGGGAACAACTCCCACCTCTACTACCTGACGACCTATGACGAGATGCCCGGCATGAACCGGGTCATCCAGTATGGCCGGCCCTGGAAACGGTTTCGCCCGACAGAGTTTCTTTATGACGATCTGTTAGGTCCGGATACCCGGGACATGGACTCCCGGTACAAGGCGTTCTTCCGGGATGTCTTTTATGCAACCGTTACGGGGACATTTACAGTCAATGGCGTCGATGGTGTTGAAATTGCCCAGGGCGATACGGCCGTCTACTTTCCTGGAGTCGAGTGGACTCAGGCTGAGAAAGAGGCGAAGACCTATACCGTACTCTCACCTTCTGATTACGGACCGAGAGATTTTCCGCCCCTCAAAAAACATGAGGATCCCAATCGTCCGGAGATCAATACGACGCAGGGTTCCCGTGACTTTCTCGCTTTCCGTCTTGCAGAGACCCATTTGATTGCTGCGGAAGCACTGCTCATGGGCAGCGGTTCGATTGTGGATGCTACAGAGCATCTGAATCTTGTACGCAGGCGTGCCGCCTGGCCCGGCCAGGAGCTGGCGATGAATCTGCTCCCTACCGAGGTGGATCTGGAGGCGATTATCGATGAAAGAGCCAGAGAGTTGTTGGGCGAGCAGTTTCGGTGGTATGATCTGAAACGTACAGGAATGCTGCTGGAACGTGCCTACCAGTATAACCCGGAAGTCGCAAATGTGGGACTGATGAAGGAGCACCACTTGTTGAGGCCGATCCCACAGACGCAGATCGACCGGACAGCCGGTGGTTCCGGGGCGTTTCCTCAAAATCCGGGCTACTAGAACTACCTTAACAACAAGATCCGGGCCGGCACTCTTGAAAAAGATGCCGGCCTTTTTTTATGTGCGCCCGGCAGGGCGCATCCACTTGGGGGTGAGAGTCCCCTATGCACCCGACAGGGGGAAGCATTAGCCGCCGTCCGGCAAACGGGTATTGATTACAAGGCCTTGCTCAGAAGAAAGGAATAAGCGCGTCAGGGGTGTTCGTGGCCGGATCGGGGAAACGAGAAGGAGTGACGTTCGACCGGTTCCGGCTGTTCACCGGACTCACGGAAGAGGTAAAAACGGTTCACTGGAAGTTCTTCGTACTCCTGCCAGGTATCGCTTGCCGGCCAGTATATAGTCAGTTTTCGAATGATCGTTGCGGTACCCAGGCCGATTTCCACCTGCAGGCTGGAGGCGCCAAAGCTGCCGCCCGTAGTGACGGTCCTCTGTATGGTTCTCACCGAATCTGCCTCTTCGATTTCGATGCGAACCCGGTTGCCAACGCCAAACCGGTTGCTATCCTCCCCTTCAAAGAGGAGTGTCACCCAGCTATTTTCATTTCCCGGATTCTCGAACAACGCATTGAAATAGACATCCCCCTCAAAAGCGCCCCCGATTACGGTGAATATATCTTGCTGCCCGTTGTTGTTCAGGTCGGCGAACGACACTCCGTGCCCCTTCTGCAGGTGCCCGAATCCGCCGGAAGCCGTTACCTCTGTGAAGGTCTCTCCCCGGATATTCCGGAACATCCGGTTGGGCATAAGGGCACGCATGTCGGGATCACCGGTGCCGGCATACAGATCGAGGTATCCGTCGTTATCCAGATCTCCGAAATTGGATCCCATGGTGTAGAGTACTTTGTGGAGGCCTGCTTTCCGGGTGATATCCGTGAAGGTTCCGTCACCGTTGTTCCGGTAAAGCCGGGGCATTCCGACCTCCACCGGCAAACCCAGATACTCGTTTGCCACATCCGCTGGTGTGGCTTCATAGCCGGAAACAAAGAGATCCAGCCAGCCGTTGTTGTTCATATCCCAGAACCAGACGGGAAAACTGACTTCCGGCTCTGTGACGCCAGCCTGCTCTGCCATGTTGATGAAGAGCGGCACACCCCGGCTGTTCGGACCGTTGTTCCGAAGCAGTCGGTTCGGCCCGTTGAGAATGGAGATGTAGAGGTCCTGATAGCTGTCATTGTTGTAGTCACCGGCAGTGACTCCTTTTATATACTCTGAAATAGCTACCCCGGCCTGCTCTGCGGCACTGTAGAAGGTTCCGTCTCCGTTGTTCAGGTAGAGTTCCGCCGGATATGAGTTGTCGCCTGAGGACTCATTCCCAATGAAGAGGTCGAGCCAGCCGTTGTTGTTGAAGTCCGCCCAGACGGCCGTCTGTGTCGGGTTGAAACTGAGCAGTCCTGAGCTTCCGGTTACATCGGTAAAGGTTCCGTCTCCATTGTTCCGGAGCAGCGAGTTCGGATGGCGGCCCGCATCTCCAAGCCAGGCCCCTCTCAGCACGAGTACATCCGCATACCCGTCGTTGTTGTAATCAGCTTGTATGATATTGAGGCCGCCTGTAATGCCGGTCAGCCCGGCCTCCTCCGTCCTGTTGGTGAAAGTGCCATCCCCGTTATTCTCAAAATAGTGAAGCTGATCCATCAGTCCCCAGGAGGAGGCCATGATGTCGATCAGGCCGTTGTTGTTGAAATCTTCCGTGATACTGCCGCCGGAGAGCATCATCTCATTGGCGAGTCCCGTTTCAGTGGCGACATCCCGGAAGCGCGGGAACGCGACAGCCGGCTCAGGGCCTTCAACCGGAATCAGCCATTGGGAAGGGACGTTTCCGGGATATTTGCCAAGAGTCATATAGGCGATGTTTAACAGCCATCGGTACTCCATATTATCGGGGTCATAGTGAGTGAGAAGGCGTTCATAATAAAGGATTGCCTGTTCAGATCCTTCCGTCAGCGAGTGGACTCCTTCTCCCTGTATCGGGAAAAGGCAGGAGGCTGAAGAGTGGTTCAGAAGGCAGTTTTGCTGCTCTCCGAGGCGGAGCCAGGCCAGGGCGAGCAGGTCGAGTACTTTCACCATTAATCGTTCCTGCATCTCCTCATCGTCACTCTCCAGGTTCTCCAGGAGAGGTTCCAGAATCCGGATTGCATCCTCGGTATCACCCGCATAGATCATCTCCTGGGCCAGTGTGCCTGCCAGCGTAATTTGGCTCTCCGGCTCTCCGGGCCGGGGTATCGATTTCAGATATTCAACCCGGAGGCGGTTTGCATATTTATTCTGCCGGGGATCGGTATTCCGGGAGATACTGTCAAGGCGGGCAACCATCGACTCGGTTTCATTACGGTCCCTGTCTGGCGGATGCCCACTGCTGCATGCAATGAGATGCACCGACAAAATGATCCCTGCGACCAGAGTGAAGAGGCGAGTAGGACTCATCATATTACGTGATAATTGATTTCGATCCCGACAGGTGTGGTATGTTTTCGTATCATTCCAGCTATATTGTGTGTCAGTTGTACTCTTACGTGGCCATGCATCGACCTTTTTTTTAATCATAAGGTTGGCATGATTTCGTAGTTCTAATTTGTGAAAAACAAAATTTATATCTAAATAGCAATTGGAGGATACGGGATAGCCGGTAGTTACAGGCCAAGCTGCTCCTGAAGCTTTCTGTTCTTAGCTAGCAGTGCGGTTTGTGAATCAGAAAGCGATGTCTGGAGAGCCGTTTTTTTTGAAAGTTGACTTAACCGGTTACCCTAATGCAAACTTATACAAATAATTCTTTGGTGCAAACGAATGTTCTGCATGCCAAAAAAACCACTATATGTTGTCTGGGAAGACAATCAACATAACCGAATGATATCATGAATAAGGGAACCACCACCAGACGAGATTTTCTAAAACAGACTGCACTGGGAACCGCCGGGCTTGCACTCGGTTTCAGTGCGAAGAGTTATGGCAATATTCTGGGGGCGAATGACCGGGTTCGGGTCGGAATTGTCGGCTTCTCCAACCGGGCCCGCGGCTCTCTGATCCCCTCCTTTATGCAACACGCGGAAGAGCTGAATTTTGAGTTTACGGCTGTTTCCGATATCTGGAACCGCCGGCGGGATGAAGCGGTTGCCAACCTGAAAGAGCGGTTCGACGTCGACATCGAAACCGCACGGAACAATGAAGAGCTCTATGAACGAGGGGATATCGATGCGGTGATCATCAGCACGGCGGACTTCCAGCACGCACTTCACACGGTACAGGCGGTAGAGGCAGGTTGTGATGTCTATGTGGAGAAGCCGTTTGCCGAAACGATGGAGGATAACCGTGCTGCACTGGAAGCGGTGAACCGCACCGGGAAGATCGTTCAGGTCGGGTCGCAGCGGAGAAGCGGCCGTAACTACCACGCGGCGGCCGACTTTGTACAGTCGGGCCGGTTCGGAGATATCGTCTGCGTTGAGATGACCTGGAACGTGAACCAGCCGGGCCGCTGGCGATTGCCGCAGCTCACCCAAGAGATCCGTGAAGAGGATACGGACTGGAACCGGTATCTGATGAACCGCCCCTATGAACCGTGGGATCCGAGAAAATATCTGGAGTATCGCCTCTTCTGGCCCTACTCCTCCGGGATACCCGGACAGTGGATGGCGCACCAGATCGATACCGTTCACTGGTTCAGCGGCCTGCCCCACCCGCGTAGCGTCGCCGCCAACGGCGGGATCTACCTCTGGAAGGATGGCCGCGAGAATTTCGACACCATGACGGCGGTCTTCGACTACGGGCCGCTGGATGATCCGGAATCAGGATTTCAGGTGATCTACTCCTCCCGCTTTACCAATTCAGCCGGCGGAACGAAGGAGATCTACTACTCCAATGCCGGTGAGATGAATCTCGGCACCAATATGGTAACCCCGAACGGTGGCCTGCAGGAGAATCACGCCAGCGCTATGGGAATGTCTCCCAACCTGCTGGAAGAGTTCTCCCTCTCCGATGCGGCGGCAGCCCAGACAGGTGCCGATACCGGTGCGGATGATATGACCTCCAACCACATGCGGAACTGGATGGAGTGCATCCGAAGCCGGGAAGAGGCCAATGCGAGTGCCTATGCGGGATATACCCACTCCATTGCAAACATCATGACGACTGCCGCCATGAGAACGGGCGAGTATGTGACGTTTGATACCGAGCGGCAGGAGGTTCTGGCCGGGGGCAAAATATTTAAATATTAATGAATGCTTATGATTTCCTTATTTCGTTCTGCAGGGTTTGTATTGGCGTTGGTTTTATCGGGTTGCACAGAGAATGGGGGCAGCGCCGATGAGGCTGCAGCCGGTTCGATGAGTGATGCAGAAAACCAGGAGGTAACGCTGCTCCACAATGAGGAGGAGCAGAAGGTGGATGTTCACATTGGAGGTGAATTTTTCACCTCCTATCTCTATGAGGACACCTACTACAAGCCGATCCTCTACCCGATCCTTTCGGCCGCTAATCAGACTATTACGCGAGGGTTTCCGATCGACCCGAGGCCGGGCGAGTCGTCTGATCATCCGCATCAGGCGGGGCTTTGGCTGAACTATGGAGATGTGAATGGCCTGGACTTCTGGAACCACTCTGACCGAATTCCTGAAGATCGGAAATCCTCCTACGGGACGATCTGCCATCAGGAGATCGCTGCGATCCAGAGTGGCGGTGATGTGGGAGAGCTTGATGTGGTGATGCACTGGATGAGCCCGGAGGATGAGATACTCCTCGTTGAAAACACGCAGTTTCGTTTCAGCGGGTCGGAGCATCGCCGGGTAATCGACCGGATCACCCGGCTTACCGCAGCGGAGCAGGATATCTCCCTGACCGATAACAAGGAGGGGATGATCGGCATCCGGATGACACGGGAGCTGGAACACCCGGACGAACACGATGCGGCCACCGGGATCTACCGGAGCAGTGAAGGGGATGAAGGCAATGACGTCTGGGGAACCAGGGCAAAATGGATGAACCTCTCCGGAGAAGTAGACGGCGAGCCGGTCTCGGTTGCAATCCTGGACCATCCGGAGAATGTCGGCTACCCCACCTACTGGCACGCCCGGGGGTATGGCCTCTATGCCGCCAATCCGCTGGGGATGCGTGAGATGAGCGGCGGTGTTGAAGAGCTTGACTACCAGCTTGCTGCCGGGGAATCGATCACGTTCCGTTATCGTATCATCATCTACTCCGGGGAGGAGGTTTCGGATGATATGGTTGAAGGGGAATGGGTGGGATTTGTGCAGTAAAACCGTTTTATTGCCCAATATTTTCGTTGTCGGATTTTTTAATCCTCCGGCCTCGATCTTGAACAAAAATCGCTTCGCGTGCAAAAAATGAGCCTGGTTTTATAACACCAACCGGGAGTTTAGGAGTTAGAAAACGTAAAATTTGAAATGAATCAATCTCTGGTTATGAAACTATTTACACGATTACAACCGATGGTCTGGAGTACAGGAATGCTTTTATTCATGGTTGCCTTTGTAGCCTGTTCGGGAGCCGATCAGGCAGATATGGAGTCTGCGGAAATGTCCAGTTCCGAGACCGGTGAAGGGTGGGAGGTACTTTTCGACGGGGAGTCGCTGGACGGATGGCGGGGGATCGGCCGGGAGGATATTCCGGAAGGGCACTGGACCATCGAGGATGGCGCTTTGCGGAAAGTGGCAACCGATGATGTGGCACGATTGCCGGATGGTCAGCCGGCAGCTGGCGGCGATCTTCTTTATGATCGGCAGTTTTCCAACTTTGAGCTGGCCTTTGAGTGGAAGGTAAGCCCCGGCGCCAACAGTGGAATCAAGTACAATGTCTCGGAAGAGTTGTCGATGACCCAGTCGAATAACGCCGCCCTGGGATTTGAGTACCAGATTCTGGATAACGAACTACATCCTGATGCCGCGAATGACCCCAACCGCCATGCCGCCGGCCTCTATGACCTGATCCCACCGGGGAGCAACGCAGAGCTGAGCCCGGTCGGAGAGTGGAACAGAGGACGGATCGTCTTTAACGGAAACCGGGGCGAGCACTGGCTGAACGGGGAACTGGTTGTGGAATATGAGCTCGGAACACACATGATGAACCGCCTTCTGCGAACCAGCAAATGGGAGAATATCCCTGAATTCGGGGACCGGCGACCGGCCGGATACATCGTCTTCCAGGATCACGGAGACGACGTCTGGTATCGGAATATCCGTGTGCGGGGGTTGTAAGGCGGTCACTACATGTCGATAAAAACAATATTTATCGACATGTTTTTCAGATATGTCGAAATTATCGACAGGTCAGGACGTAAGGAGGTCGTAGAGACGGGTATTGAGGTAGAGGTTTTCGCGGCCGACCTGTTTGCTCTTTAGAAACCCGGCGCTCTCCAGCTCCTTCAGGTAGTCCGCAGCCGTTTGCCGCTTGGCCAGCCCGCGGTCCACCAGAAACTTCACTTTGCAGTAGGGCTGTTCAAACAGCAGTTCGATCAGCTCCTTGGAGTAGACCCGGCCGGGCAGGCTCTCCCTGGCCTCCTCGAGTATCTCATCCAGCAGTTTCCGGATCGCTTCAATCCGCTGCATGGTTTGCTCTGCTGTGAGTTGGACAGCTTCCAGCATAAAAATGATCCACGGCTCCCAGGCCTCCTTTTCGGTCACTTCCCGAAGCAGCCGGTAGTAATCCGGCTTACGGTTGATGATGTAGTCACTCAGGTAGAGGACCGGCTGGTGCAGCAGTTGCTGCCGGATCAGGTAGAGAATATTCAGGATGCGGCCGGTTCGACCGTTGCCATCTTCAAACGGGTGAATCGCTTCAAACTGGTAGTGTATCACGGCCATTTTGATGAGCGGGTCGGTGCCATCGTCCGTTTGCGCATAGGTGGCCAGATTCTCCAGAAGACCGTTGATCAGCTCCCTTCCTTCCGGTGGCCAGTAGATGATTTGACGCGTATTCGGATTTGCGATCACCGTTCCTGCATCATCCCGGATGCCGGATTCAGTCTCCTTGATCACCTGCATCAGACGGGTAAAGAGGGCAACATCGAACGTTCCCATTTTCAGGTAATTAAACCCTTCCCAGAGAGCCTGCCGATAGCGAAGCACCTCTTTGGTCTGCGGATCGGTCTTCTGATCATCCGCCGACAGTGCGATAAAGAGCTTGTCATTGGTTGTGACCACATTCTCGATCTCGGAACTTGCCTTAGCCTCCTGCGCCACAACCGAATTGACCAGAATAGCCGGGTTGGGAAGCCCCTCCGCCTTCCCCTTCAACTCTGCCAGCGAACGATTTGCCGCAATGGCCGCTTTCAGGATCTGTGGTGTTTCCAGGTCTGTCCGGGGCGGAAGCGGCGGCAGAATATTATAAGGCTGGTTTGCAAAATCAGACATAGGGAGTGGGTGTGATGGCAACTATATGTCGAAATATACACTATTTTTCGACATATAACAGAGATGTGTCGAAATTATCACCAGGGGCTGGGATCCAGTGGACAAGGAACAAGCCTGAATCCATCCTCTGCGTAACAGCTTCGGTATGGAACCGTTTTACTGACGATTCCACCCAGATAACCTGTGCCGGATCTGATATTTGAGATTCCTTGTGGAGTTTCCATCTCTCTGCCTTTCATCGTCCCAAATGGGTAATAATCCGGGCCACCCGATGCTACATATATCACTATCTTGAGTGTGGGGGGAAATCCAACCAGCTTATTTCGATGTTTGGCGGGGTTGATGAAGACCTGATACCCACCGGTGGCTGTGCGAAGTGTATCCTCAAGGTAGGGCAAGCCGAGAATACGAATTTCTCCTGTGCGAGGATATTGTCCATGAAAGATGACCTGGGTATCAACCAATCGTTCCACCCCCTCTATATGTACAACAATGGGTGCTGCTCGTGTCTGGACAACAGGTGTCGGAAAATCAGGAGGGAGGGTAGTCTCTCCATAACTGGTTCTTCCGTCCGGATGGCTCGCTGTAAGACGGTACGTCTCTTCGGGGATCAACTCCATGGTTGTCCAAAAATTCCATGCATAGACATCAGGATGATAGCTGAAAAGTGAGTCATGCATGATTGTTGTTTCCCCGCTTTCAATATGCTCAAGGGTGACCGTCACATCAATCGGCCTGGGATCCAGAAATAGTTCCTCACGCACCGGCATCACTCGAACCCATTGGGTATCCGCCGTAGCATCCAGCATTCCGTATATAGAGAAATGGTAGCGGTCATTCTCCTGCCAGGGTTCGAAGACTTCGTTGCAGGCGATTGCGACGAGAAGTAGAGAGATAAATGATAGTAAATAGGTTCTGTACATTAGGAATGTTACAGAGGGTTATTTAATTAGAGGGTTCCCAAATTTGAACATTCTGCGACCATGGATATGGGTCCAATTGACAGGGGGCAGGGTTCGATGTCCCCAGTTGAAGGCATGATTGATAAGGAATGGTTTTGCTCACAACTCCTGCGAGATAACCTGTCCCATTTGTAACATTGGAGATGCCTTCCGGCAAGGCTACAATTTTTTCGTCAATACCCGGAAAGAAGTGAAAGCCTGGGCCACCAGATACAATAAAGATCTGTTGATGGGTGATCGTTCTGGGTGTCATACCAAAATATTGGGACAATCTGTTCATATCATCTCTCGGATCATTGATAATCATGTAGCCACCCGAAACCATTCGAAGGGTATCCTGAAGATGAGAAAAGGGGATCATATACTCATCATCTGTATTGTGAAATTGCAAGTAGTGGATGATTCTGAAATCGACCAATCGCTCAGCACCTTCAATAATGATTTGATCTTCACGTTCCAAATTTCTGATGATTGGTGTAGGAAAATCATTTGGCAGAGTTGTTACAGCACTGCTTATAGCATCGTCTGATCTCAGTACTCGGATACGATAGCTGTCACCCGGATTCAGAGACTCCGATGTCCAGAAATTGTATGCATATACGCTATGTTCATATTCAAATAGTGAGTCGTTCATCACGACCGTCTCCCCGCTCTCCAGGTTCTCCAGAGTGACAACAGCATCGATCGGGCCGGGTTGGTACAACAGATCTTCCCGTACTGGCATCACCCGTACCCACTGGGTATCCGCCGAGGCGTCCAGGTAGCCATAAATGGAGAAGTGGTAGCGGTCATTCTCCTGCCAGGGTTCGAAGACTTCGTTGCAGCCAATGAATAGAGTAGATATGATGACTATCAGAATAGCATGAACTGAATTTTGAAAATACTCTCTATCCATCTGCAATATGTTCAGGAAATCGTTGTTTGATTTCAGTTTTCATTCTGTTTCGAGAAAGAATACTCTGTTTTCATTCAGATCTCTACCATATGGAGGTCTGAACTTTCCGCAGTTCGCGTCTCTGTCTATACTATACACAGGAACGTAGGTTTACCCTGACAAGAAAGTTGAAACTTTTACAAACTGTCTGAATTGAGTAGAATGAGGGCTACCAGGGCGGCGGCATCTCTTCACAGGGGATTGGGATCGGGTGACCGATATTTCGGCACATTCTGTAGGGAATTGTCTTGCTGACAACTCCTGCCAGATAGCCGACTCCATTCTCTACGTTGGACAAGCCTTCGGGAAGGGCCTCTATTTTGGGATCGAACGATGGAAAGTGGTGATAGTCTGGGCCGCCGGCTGCGAGGAAGATCTGTTTGTGAAAGTCTCCAACGAGAAAGATTCCATCAGATATTTCACCCAGTTGAGAGATCGGCAGCCTGAACGGGACGGGGAAATAGACCTCCAGCAGGTTTCGGTCTTCCAGTGTCTCCATAATAATTCGGTATTCATTGGAAAAGTCAATGTATACGGTGTCCTTGAGGTGAGGAACGGTCAGTATCGCGCTGTTGTCATAGGTTCGATAGACGGTCTGTGCATCCACCAATCGGTCCACATTTTCAATAAAAATGGTAGTAGTAACGGGAGTGCGTCTGAAATCTGCATATTCGATTTGTATATAGGGAGTTGGAAAATCGGCGGGCAGGGTAGCTTCCGCACTACTGGTTTTTCCATCCGATCTTTCTGCCGTCAGCCGGTAGGTCTGCTCCGGTTGAATATTCATCGTTGTCCAGAAGTTCCAGGCGTAGGTTCCATGTGCATAAGAGAGGAGCGAATCGTTCATCACGACCGTCTCCCCGCTCTCCAGGTGCTCCAGAGTGACAACCGCATCAATAGGACCGGGTTCGTATAACAGATCCTCCCGAACTGGCATCACCCGTACCCACTGGGTATCCGCCGAGGCGTCGAGATAGCCGTAAATGGAGAAGTGATAGCGGTCGTTCTCCTGCCAGGGTTCGAAGGATTCGTTACACCCGGTTGTGAATAGGACGAAGAAGATTCCTACGACTCCGAATAGTTTGTGCTGTGTAAGTCGGTTCATTCGAAAAACCTGGATCGATTTCGGGTTGATAGCGAAGTGTCGTGTATGACGAGACGAGTTCCCGCCTCTGTCTATACTATACACGGGAACGTGGGTTTACCCTGACAAGAAAGTTGAAACTTTTACAAACTGTCTGAATTGAGTAAATAGGGTGTGTTTGCTGCCACGGATCTGGTACTGCCAGGCAGGGCATTAAATTTTTGTTAATCGTAGTTTTGGAACAAAATAATTATATTGGTTCTAATGCAAGGTCGTTATATTATAATGACCTATAAATTGAACCATTACAATGTCAGATTCTGTTCTTGAATTTATGAAAGTTCGTGGCGGTTATGCTACTATGAAAGAGTTTAAGGAGGCCGGTCTACATACCCGGAGTATAAAAGAATGCCTTGAGAAGGAGTTCATCATTAAAATGAAACCGGGTCTTTATAAGCTTCGCTATTTCCATCGGGATGAGTATGAAAGCTTTGTAGATATTCACACGGCCAATGAGAAGGCTGTGATTTGTCTGACTTCTGCTCTGGCTTACCACGAACTCACAACGTTTAATCCTTCGAAGATAACAGTGGCAGTTCCCAACAATACAGATAAATTTGAGCTTGCACACCCTCCAGTTGAAGTTTCTTTCTACAGGAAGAACATTTATCAGGCGGGAATTGAGGAAGTAGATCGCTCTTATGGGAAATTCAAGGTATATAACAAACCCAAAACGGTCTGTGATATGTTTCATTATCGCAACAAGCTGGGTGAAGATCTTGCTTTTGAAGGACTTCGAAATTATCTGAACAGCCCACAGTCTAATCTCAATGAAATACAGAAGTATATGAACATTTGCCGTGTAAAAACGGTAATGAAACCGTATCTCAAAGTGTTGGTAGCAAGATGAGTTTGAATATAGAGCAATCCGTAAAAGACCGTCTTAGAAACATCGCCCGAGAATCCGGAAAAGCTTATAATTTTGTCAGCATACAATATTTACAGGAACGGTTTCTGGCACGATTGGCACAGTCTGTGTACAGGGAGCATTTTATTTTAAAAGGGGCTCTT
>JBBDRW010000140.1:0-23700 GCA_040905265.1 Balneolaceae bacterium
CGCAAACGTCACCGGCATCTCCCCCGCCACATAAATTCCGATGCTGTCGGCCGCAGCAAGAAATTCTTCATTCGCAATATAGCAGCTGGGACGGATGTGATTGTGATTGGCTTCTTTGTACAGCGTCAGATCACGGATCACCTCCTCCCGGGTCAGCGATATCCCGTTGAGAGGATGACTGTCGAACTGGGCAGATCCTCTCAATTTGACTTCATTTCCGTTGACCAACAGCTTCTGGCCGTCAATTTCGATCTTTCGAAATCCAATCCTGCGCTCTAACGTCTGAACGGCCGAGCCGTTCACAAGCAAGTCTGCCCGGATCGTATAGAGATGGGGATGCTCGGCACTCCATTTCATCGGATTGCTCACCGGTATGGGTACTATGCGCTCCGCTTCACCCTGCGACAGTTCCAGCCTGGATGGAGATAATGCTATCTCCTCTCCACCCGGATCTCTCATGGTAAGCCGGATTTCCGCACTCTCGTTCTCGTTGCCGAAAGCCATTGCGACCCAGACGTTCATCATGGCGTCACGGTATCTGTTGTCCAGATCGGAATCAATGTGAAACCGGGTGATATGGTTCTCCGGTACGGCGATCAGATCCACTCCGCGAATGATTCCTCCGCTGTAGGTGTTGGTGGATTGCCCGCTTGCCGGTTCATGAACGGAGACGGTAATCACCGCTTCCTGACCCGGAGTGACCAGATCCGTAATGTCGGGATTCCAGATGGTAAACCCGCCATGATGTGTCCCCGCTTCTGTTCCGTTCACCCAGACTGTGGCATCTCCTGTCACACCCTGAAATCGCAATTTCACTCGCTTGCCATCGAACTCCCCGGGAATTTCAACCACCTTTTTGTAAACGTAGGAGGGAATCGGAGCATTTCTTCGGAGGGTGAGGCCGGCGATGTGAAAACTTGCCTGTGCAGGCACACGGATGTCATACCATGAATCGAATTCCACGTCATTCCGCCAGAAGTTCTCCGGCGGGTTGTTGTTGAATTTCCAGGTACCGTTCAAAGAAACGACCGGATCATGAACCCCGCTGACCTCTACGGGTACGGGTACAATCTCCGGCCTCGGCCAAAGTTGATGATCCGGTATCTGCACTTCGCGAAATACATTTTTCTGGCATGCAACTGCCCCGAGGAACAGCATTACGATACAGATTCTTGTGATACAGGTGCCTGCGATAATTCGACCGAAAACCATTGGATTGAACGTCATTTTATATCCTCCCTGGATTTTTATTCGTTATATAAATTACGGATCATCCCGGCTGTGACCTCTACGGCCGGTTGGAAAGCTTCACTGCTCATATATTCTAGTAAACTGCTGTATAGCTGACGGGTGGCCAGCCGCTCATCGAGATCCCTGTCGAAATCGATTGAAGTGACGATCACACGTCCCTCTCCAACCGAAGCTTCGAACAGAAGCCCCAGTTTTCGGGCTTCCGACCAGGTGTCGATCATCTGAATGGTGGGTGTCAATCCGGCCGGAAAATCACTCAGTATCATCGGCCGGATTCCGTGCAGGATATCCCACCACTGCCAATTTGTGTGTGCTTCGGTGGGAAAGCCATTGAATAGAGGGTGTTCAGGTTCCACCAGCACCCCCATGGTATGCGGCGCCTGCCCGCCGGTCCATTCTGTATTCCAGAAGATCGGAGAAAAACCGGCTCCGATGTCGCCGCCCTTGTCTTCACGGATCCGCCCGTCGAGTTTCAGGAGAACCCTGGCGCCGGCATTCAGCTCCTCTTCGATCGCGGGGGTCAACTGGTCGGCAATGATGAGATCGGAAGAGCTTGCAGGTGTCACTTCATGGGGATAAACCCAGAATTCCCAGTCGTTGCGTCCCAGATTGCCAATCCGCACATCCAGAGTAAGTTTCTGCGGGGCATCAAAATCCTCCAGATTCAGGCTCGCACGGCCCGCCTCGATATTGTTCCTGATGGGCAGGTCCGTCAGATTGGTACCGGATGCTACGACGTTGTTCTCCCGGTTGATGATTCGCCATTCGACGGGAATCGCTTCCATGGAAGAGGAACCGAAATGAGCGATTTCAAGATCGGAGACAAAGGTTTCGCGATTGCTCCACACATGCTTCTCCATTCGGGCCAGCGGAACCGTACGAGAAGCAAACCGGCGGAACTCTCTCGGACTTGTATAGGGCTTGCTTTCCCAAAATGGATCCACGACCCCCACCAGCGCAGTTCCCTGCCCGGGAAAATCCTTCAGTTCCAGCATCTGGAACCCGGCATGATCGGGTGTCCTCAGGGATGCTTCGATGTCTGCCTTGTAAGCGAGTACCTGCAGTTTTCCGGAGGCCATCAGAAAATCTTCTGCCTGATGCAGCACGTGGCTCTCTTCCATGAAATCCATGAAAATCTCAAAGTTGCGGGGATAGAGGACGCCGGTATATTTGGACATCTCATCGAAATTCGGATAGACGGTCCACTGGCCGGTTTCATGCCCGAGCGTTGGCCGGTCATACTCCCGGATCACATCCCGGAAATCCCAATCAGTGCTCGGGGGTTCCGAGTTGATCCTGCTCTCCAGTTCGGCCCCCCAAAGCTGGATTCTCGGTTCGGAAACGACATGATATTCATTCTCGGGAAGTACCGGCCAGCCGGTTCCGCCGGTGTATACGCGCCGATCGTCATACACTTTCAGCATCTCAAGGAACTCTGCCAGAAATGCTGAGCGATTGGAACCGGCCGGCTCGTTTCCATGAGCGAACATGACAAAGGAAGGATGATTCCCGTATTCGTCCATAATCCGTCTGCTTTCATCAAATACAAACTTGTCTACCGGTCCGCCGTCGCCGACCGAAGCACCCTGGTTCGGCCATACCGACGCTTCCGGCTGAAGATAGATTCCGGCCTCGTCTGCAGCTTCGAAGGCTGCTCCGGGAGGACACCAGGAGTGGAATCGCACATGATTCAGCCCGTGTTGCTTGATGACATCAAAAATGCGGGCCCACTCCTTTTTGGAGGTCGAAGGGTAGCCGGTAAGCGGAAAGACGGCCGACTCGACTGTTCCACGCAGGAATACGTGTTGACCGTTCACTGAGAATCGCATCCCGTCTACCTGAAATTCACGCATGCCGAAATCAATACGATGGAAATCCCGGTACGCGCCCTCCTCCCCGCCAAGAATTTCCACATTCATGCTGTAGAGATGGGGGGTAAATTCATCCCACAATAACATATCGTCTCCCATGGGGTACTCAATCTCGATCATCCCGGACTCGTCAACCGAATACGACTGCTCGACAGCGGGCAGCACCTGCTGCGGAGTTTTGCTCTTCGATGCTGCATACAGCCGCAGGGTTCCGTTTTGTATGCTTCCGGTTTGGTTGTCGATGCGGACGGTTGTTCTGGCCAGATGATTCGAGACATCCGGTGCGATTCTGACATCCGAAATGAAAACAGGAGGTGAGGCTTTCAGGACAATGTCTCCGACAATTCCGTTCCAGTTGGATTGCGTATGATCGCTAATGCTGTGAGAGTTTCTTCCGATTTCCAGAAGGACGCGATTGTCCACCCGGATGCTCAGCCTGTGTGTTCCCGGGTCCAGAACGCGGGTCAAATCATAACGGTGCGGGGTGGCCAGACTGCTGTCCGCTCCGATCTTGTAATCATTTACGAAGACCATCGATCCCCAGTGCACTCGTTCCAGATTCAGCGTCACTCTCTTGTTCGCCCAATCCTCCGGAATATTGATCTGCTTTTGAAACCAGGCGACTCCCTTGTAGTGGGTATCGGAGGTGAGCCAATAGGGGAATTTGAAGTTGTCTTCGGTTCGGTAAGGGGCATACTTCTCCAGCGACACGAATCGTTCATATCCGGCGTAGCTGCTGGACACCCACTCCGTATCCATGGAAACCGGGTCGCCGAATCCCCACTCCTGCAGAGAACCTGGAAGCTGCATCATATGTGTGTCTGTTAAAGGACTGCTGTACCATTTCTCCTCAATTCCCGCATCCTCCCTATCAAGCTTAACTTGCCATTGTCCTTCGAGAGATATTTGCTGTTGGGCCAGCGTGATTTCTCCCGTCGTGAATATTACACACAGGATCAACCCGAAAAAAAAATGAATATTGGTCGATTTTTTCATGGAAATTGATCGATTAATCTTTTTAAAAGATTTGATTACATCTCTGTTTTTTTCAAAGTTTATCAGGTGCCGTGCACAAAGAATCCCGTATCATCCTTTATACTTACTAGTTCCAACCAGTGGGTTAAATTCAGATGTGTTTTGGCTCCAAAGTGCATGGCATCCCACTCCAAAACTTTGTTCAACTGTGTCCGGGCCTCCTCAACATTTCCAGATCCGATACTCCCAAGGGCTATCATGTATGTGCAATGAATTTTATTCCTAAGGGACAGGTCTCCGTCAAAAATGAGCAGATCGGGTAGCGAAACAGCAAAATAATCGATTTTGACTTCGTCGTTCATATGCTTCTGCCCGTAGTCAATAAGCATTTGATATATTTCTGCGGCTTTTTCAGGGTTGCCAAGTTTTTGCCAGGCAAATCCCTGGTATAAGATCTTATCTGCAGGTTGATCGTTGTAAAATATGGCCGGGTCAGGTTCATAATTTCCCTCCGTAGCCTTTATCAACCATTTCCTGACTTCCTCAGCATCATTTAACTGGTCATGAGCCACCCCAAGCCAATAGAAAATATCATTTTCACGAGTGCCGTAGAGTTTGCCCTCGCCAAGATTCTCCGGATACACACGTGCTTTCTCAAGTTTCTCAATAGCCCGCTGGTATTCACAAGCTTGAATATCTTTTTTAGCCATTTCTGTCAAACTATAAACATACTGTCCGGAAACTCTCCCCTCACCTCCTTCCCAGGGATGAAACTTGTGGTCCATGATGAGATCATAGGCTTTGCTATTTTCACCGAGGAAGTTATACAGAGCGGCACGTTCGAGATACAGATCATCGCGAAATTCAACCAAATGCATATGTTGTTCCAGATATCTGAGTCGCTCTCCGGGATTTTTGTTGGTCCGTTTATATAATTGATCCAACTCCATAAGGATACGCGCATCTGTTGTGTCAAGGGAGAAGGCGTTCTCAAAATTTTGAATTGCTTTTTCAGGCTCCTGCTGCTTATTGAAATAGGCAATCCCCAGATTGCGGTGTACAGTGGGAAAGCCGCTATTTATTTCTTTGGAGGTCTCCCAATTACGGATTGCAAGCTCATGCTGACGTTTATCGTAAAAAAGACAGCCCAGATAATGGGGAGCCATCGCATCTTTTTTGTTAAACTCCATAGCTTCTCGTAACACAGGAATAGCCTGTAGCCGATTTGGGAAGCAGTAATCCGGAGATGCATTGGCGGCCTTACGGTAAAACTCAAGAGCAGATTTTTCATCGCCCTTTTTGTTATAAAACCATCCCAGATAATACAGAACCATGGGGTGCGTTTTTTGCTCGTTCTTATCAATCGCATGCGAGAGCAAAATTATAGCTTCTTCAAATAGGCCGGCTGAAGCATAATCAAGAGAATATGCAATCAAACTCTGAACAGACCTGCGTGACAGGCCTAAAAACTTGTCTAACGCAGACTCCGCTTTTTCTCCTTCGCCGAATAGTTTGTAAATCAGATACTTCTCATAATAAGCACTGAGGTTAAATGGATCTCGATCAATGGCTTTTTCTGTACATTCCTGGGCAGCATTGTATTCCTCCCTTTTTCGCAGGATAGCTGCTTTAAGCGTCCAGCCTTTACTATTTCTGGCATTCCGATCCAGTGACCAGTTAATATGCTCAAGTGCTTGCTCATACTCGCCTCGACCCGTATTAATTTCAGCCAGAGAATAGTAGCTCCTGTCCTGCCAGGCGCTGTTCCAGGTTGATTTAAAAAAAGCAGTATATGCTTCAAGCATTCTACCCTGAAATTTTAAACATATACCTAAATTATAGTAGGGCTCCCCGCTGTAGGGATTAGGGTTCCGTTCAGTCAGTGTTTTAATTGCTTTTCTAAAATATTGTTCGCTTTCCTCAAACCGTCCTTGTCGCAAGTACCATTTACCCAGGGCATTGTTGTTCCTGATATCCTTGGGATCCCTTTTCAGGGCTTCCTTGTAATAGGGTTCCGGCCGGTACGTGGCATGACGATATTGCTCCAGATGCAGGCCTGTCAAGTAAAGCTGTTCGATACTATCAATTTCTACTGGCTGTTTTGCGGGTTTTGCCGGTTCAGGAATCTCTTCTTTCCGGTTTTTGAACGGTTCATACCTGATGAGTTCGAACCCACCGCGGTCTTCAATGATCAGAATATAGTTTTCATCGGTTATAACCCGATCTATCTCAACAGTGCTATCATACACAGATTCCGGGCAGAGATCCGATTGATCTTCAAATACCAGTTCATCCTCTACAAACAACTTAACCTGAATACCGGCTTGCTCTGAGGTGGCATAAATCTTTATGTCTGCTTTGCGATCATCAATCAGTTCAATATTCAATAATATATCCTTTGTAGCATTTTTTACGACCCCCACCTTGTGATAGGGCATAAAATACTGTGAGAAGGACTTCTCCTCATAGGGCATAAGCCAGGAAAAATCAGGCTGATTATCGGTGTATACGCCGGTCATCAGTTCAATGTAGGGTCCATCCTCATCGGTTAAATTCCGACCCCATGCCTTACTAAAAACGCTATTGCCCCAAGTCCACTGTTTTTTGCCGGGAGAAACATGATGATTTGCTACATTCAACAATCCCGCTTCAGTGTCGTGTTCGTAGCCCCCGACAAAATCATAGTCGGATTGATTCGCCATATAGGATGTAGGTACCGGGATATTTATGTATCGTGAGATATCAGTTCCCGGCGAATAGTCAACTTTGTAATACGTTCCTTTGGCAATGGGAAAAGAGGCTACATCACGTTTACCGTGATCGAAAACTGCATTCACATCCGGTGGAAATACCGACTGATAGTGTTCATCTACGCTTACCGCGGGATTCGCCCACCATAGAAATGTTTGGGGTAGACTTGTACGATTGTAAAGTTGAACATTGATCTCCAGGTAGGCTTTATCCGGGTAGAGGGTAAACCCGGCCATACCTTTTGTGTGAAACATCAACTCAATTTCGTTGGTCCAGGCTGTTGCTGAACCATCCTCATTTTCTTCAATTTTGTAGTCTACCGGCTGAAAGGTACTTGGCCGATGGTGTTGAGGCCAGTTAAACTCAATACCACCCGATATCCACGGCCCCAGCAATCCGACAAGTGCCGGCTTTACAACCTGATTATGATAAACAAAATGCCGTTTCCTGATTTTATCATAGGCCATTTGAACCCGCCCCCCAAGTTCAGGCAGAATCAATATTTTGATGTATTTGTTCTCAAGGAACAGGCCGGTATAGGTTTTATCAACCTTCTCATCATATATCTTCTCTATAATCGGATTTGGATAGACCACACCGCTGCTACCCTGGTATACCCTTTTCTGAAAAAACATGGGGTTTTTATCCGCATCTCCAACAGGATATGTGGGTATGGTAATTTCTTCTTTCCATACTTTCACAATATTATGATCATTCATTTTTTAAGACACTTACGTTATTTACTTTTAATTATTAATTCTTTTTCAAGTTCTTCAAGAGATCTGCCTTTTGTTTCAGGCAGTTTGCTTCGTATTAATACAAATCCAATGATGCAGATAACGGCATATACTCCGAAAGTCAGCGCTGTTCCTTTCGACCCTTCACCGAGTCCTTCGTTTAGCAAGGGGAAGGTATATGTCAATATTAAAGAGGCGGTCCAGAGAGCGAATACTGATACAGACATGGCGGCGCCCCTTATGCGATTAGGAAATATTTCTGAAAGGATCACCCACGTCACCGGTGCCAGCGACATGGCATAAAATGCAATAGCAGCTACTACCAGGATCAACATGTGGATGCCCACTGTTCCCGTATAGTAAAAGAAGGCTAACAAAAGATAGATTACCGAAAGACCTCCAGCACCAATCAGCATCAGCTTTTTACGCCCCCAATTATCTACCGTTTTCATTGCAACAAGCGTAAAAACTAAATTTACAACACCGGTTACTACTATGTTGAATAACATGTCGGTTATGGTGTAACCGGCACTTGTAAACACTTCTTCGGCATAATTGAAGATCACATTTATTCCACACCATTGTTGAAAGGCTGCCAAGCCCACTCCTATAGCAAGGATGGGCAGGAGTGATGGTTGCCACAGCTCACTGATATGTACTTTATCCTTTTCATTTCTCAGGGTTTCTTCAATCGACTTTAATTCTTCATAGGCATAATCATCCCCTCCAATTTTTTTTAGCACAGTATCAGCTTCGTCATTCCGATTTTGTTTAACCAGCCAGCGTGGGCTTTCAGGAATAAACCAGGCTAGTAAAAAAAAAAGAAAAGCCGGGAGGGCTTCTACTCCAAACATCCAGCGCCAACCGTATTGACCATTCCAGGAATTCAATATGTACTCAGAAGAAGCATCCCCCGGCACCGTTTCAGCTATAAACCAGTTCATTATTTGTGCTGCCAGAATCCCAACTACGATAGTAAGTTGATTAATGGAGACCAGGCTTCCACGATGTTTCGCCGGTGAAATTTCTGCTATGTACATAGGAGAGACACTTGAGGCCAATCCTATACCTATTCCACCCAGAATTCGTGCCCAAACAAAAAGGGAGAACGTCTCCGACAGCGAAGTTGCTAACGCAGATACTGTAAATAAAAGACCTGAAAGAATAAGAACTTTCTTTCGCCCGAATTTATCTGTGACATAGCCAGATAATGCCGCTCCAATAAGGCAACCAACAAGAGCGTTGCTCATTGCCCAACCGATTTCGAACGATGTGGTAAGATTAAAATATGCTTCATAAAAAGGTTTGGCTCCTCCAATCACAACCCAATCATAGCCAAACAGGAATCCCCCCAGTGCAGTGATCAGGGAAATCGCAATGATGTAAGCAAACTTAAATTCGTGGCTTTCTTGCCCGGATATTCCTGGATGCGAATTTATTTCCTGAGTCATGAAGTACAGATTCCTTTTTTACACTTTTTCCCGACTATATCCCTGTTATTATACATTTCCAATTGCTTTGGTAACTTACTCTAATACCATAATTGCCTTGTATTCAGGAGTAAATTCAATGTTCTTAATCTCCAGGTATAAGCCATCATCAGAAAATGCCGGTATCCCCGATTCGTCAAAATCCTGAAGATACTCTGCATCACTACGCATTGGATGGAACAAGAGCAACATGTCCACATTCTGCATCCGATCTTCAAACTTTCTCATCCCAATCTCCCATGGTTTACCATAATAGAAATGGTCGCCAACAAGCTTTCCGTCAATAAAAGCCATCGATCGGTCGCCTGCGTAGCTCACATTCATTATCACATCATTCAAGCTCTCCATCTGGCCGGTTGACTGGATTAGGTAACGTCTGTTGGTAACCGGAATAGCTTCGAAAGGCGGCTCAATTTTTGGAAAATGGATTTCGTAGGCTGTAAAATTCGTATTTGAAAAACTTGTAGAATTTATTTCCGCCCCGGAGAGCATTGGAGTATGTTTCAACCGGGGATAAAAAATTAATTCCTGTGCATTTTCTCCCATACTGTGGATCTCAACATCTCCACTTCGTTGAAGAATGGTTGCATCAGAAAATATCAATTGCTGATTTTTACTCTTCCACGCCTTCATTGCCATGGATTTTGGAATCACCAAAAACTGTTGCTCATTGATTCTGAAAGAAAAGATTTCTTCCGACTTCCCGGATACCTTTACCAGTCCGTCCTCTGATTCAACAGTAGCATAGTCGCTAGTAAGATCCGATCTATCTATATTTTCAAATACAAATTCGGGCCGCATCCCCTCATTTGAGAAAAAGATATAATGCTTTTGACCTTCGCGGTTCAGGATGGTCAAAGGCTGGACGGTGGCATACCTGATCTTCGTGCCACCCAGGTTCAGGTTAAAGGGCAGGATGGCGCTTACATCCTCCAGGAGACGAAACCTGCCTCTTGAAGGGATCGTTATTTCACCTGTTTGGGTCTGCAGTTTGAGACGAATATTTTGAAGATCTTTGGTTGACACATGGTCTTGAAAGTTGTGCATGAAGATAAACCCGGAATTACCGTCAGATCGCAAAGCATAACGGAGTGTATTGATATCATCCGGGGTAATCCGCTCATTGGTTTCCGGCAATACGGTTGCCATCGGTGCCAGCTCTTCTCCATAACTTTCAAGAAAAAAATGCAGCAGTTTTAAACTGTGAAAATGATACCTCAGTTGCCCGAATTCGCCTACCGGGGCCTGGAAGTCATAGGATATTTTGTTGTATCCTCCTGTTTCCTCGTTATAAAAATGGCCGTCAAATACCGGCGTGGAGCCTCCGTGATACATATAATATCCAATGCCATTCGATCCGCTTCCTATCGTGCGTACCATCATTGGCACTATGCTATTGGGTTTGACCGTTGGACGCCGGGAGTAGGTAACCATGATACCCGTGCCCAGCTCAGCAGGAAGGGAAGGGTATAGTTCAGGATCATAACTGACCGAACCATAATCCGGATTCCTATGTATGTCTTTGTAGAGATAGAATGGAGAAGGCTCCCTGGGCGCCCAGGTTGGATAGGCGTAAGCAGCCGTTAAGGGGAGACTTCCTTTTTGAATGATCGCCGCGTTTCCCCATCCGGTGGCTGTATAGATCGGTACATCAATCCCGGCACGGATGGCCATATTTTTGAGGTTTGCCATATGATCATTGCCATAGTGGGCATGCTCATTTTCGACCTCGCTGATACTCACCCCGTCATGGGTCACATCCAGATCTTGTTGAGATGCGGTATATTCTACGGGGCCGCCGAGATAATACAACCACCACTTGCCTGCAGAATGCTGAAATTCGTTTTCAAGCTGTACCCCAATAATCGGGCCACCATCCTTGAACAGTTTTCCTTCTATTTGTCGAGCAATTTGGTTATATAACCGCTCTACGTAGCCAAGGTACTCAGGATCATTAGACCGTATATCAAAGGGACGACCATAAAGCCAGTCTGGTAAGCCGCCGTTGCGAACCTCACCGTGGGCAAATGGCCCTAACCGTACAATCGCCTTCATATCGTGCTTTTCGATTAATTCAATAAACCGGCGAAGGTTCAGTTGCCCTTTCCAATCAAATTTTCCTTCTTCCCGTTCATGCAAATTCCAGAACACATAAGTAGATATTATATTAATACCACCTGCCTTCATTTTCAGAATAGACTCTTCCCAATAATTCTGTGGATACCGGGAATAATGTAATTCACCCTTAATTGGGAAAAACGGCTTATGGTTATTTTCCAGGTAGTAATTGTTAACAGAGATAGTGTCTCCCTGAGGATTGCTGCCCCCCAGATTCAGGTGCCCGCGTATAATTTCTTTCTCAGCATTTCTTACATCAATCGTGTAAGTATCCTGGGCGTATGCAACATTACATGCCAGAAAAATGATTACAAGCAAATAGTTGAACTTCATAAAACCTGAATTTTCCATCTTCGATATCCTTTATAGGAGGCTTTGAAAAACCAGATCACCGTATTATTATTGAATGGGAGTTATAGTACACCCCCTATTGGAATGGAACTTGAGATTAAGAAACTATTTGCGTCTGAATACCTGGTTTTACACTAAAGGCACTTGTCCAAAAATGAATAAGACAAGTGCCTTCATGTGATTATTTATAATGCTCTGGGAATCCATTAATTACAACATTCTCATACGAGCGACATTTCTTACTTGATTCCCATTCAGTATTCCTATTACAATCCGATGTCTTAGTAGCCATCATTTTGTGCCATCCCATCATCCATTGCCCATTGTGGGATTGGAAGCAGAGGAGTACTGGTCGGAGTTTTGCCCGCTACAGCTTCAACCTTACCCGGCCATTCTCCATGTCGTACCAGATCGAATTTTCGCAATCCCTCGAACAGGAATTCTTTTCCTCGTTCTTCCAAAATTGCATCGTTAAAAGCTTCCTTCGAGGCGGTAGCTGACGCCGGTAAATCGCCGAGGTCCGCCCGGCTGCGAATTTGATTCACCAGGTCGATGGCCTCCGGCGTTGGCCCCCCGCTGTTCTCATTTATGGATTCCGCAAGCATTAACAAAACATCGGCATAACGGGCAATGGGTATATCGTTGCCAATATAACCGCCATTACCGGGGTATTTGTTGATAACCGCGCCTCTCATGTTGGTTCGGTCTCGTGATCCATAACTTGCTACAAGCTGGTTCCTTCGCTCATCCTCGGGATCAAATGAATCGTAGAAGTCCCACGTGGCCATGAAAACGGCATTGGGAGAAGCCCATCCCGGAGTGGCTTCGGTAAAATCAGCCGGTAATGTGTAATAAGGATACGCATTAAAATTACCTTCATTGCCCCGTCCCGTGGAAGATCCGGTATTGGAAATTGCCCAGATGGTTTCACTATTCCGTTCCGTAGCTTCGGTAAACAGACTCATGTAATCATCTACCAGGCTGTACTTGTTCATCGATACGATCTCCCGCCCTACCGTTTCGGCATTTTGGAAATCTCTTTCATTAAGATATAACCTCATCAAGGCGGTAAGGGCCAAGCCTTTATTGAACCGGCCATAATCCGGGGCATCAAGAGGTAAATTGTCGGCTGCAAACCTCAAATCGTTGGCAATAGCTGAGACATAATCAGCCCTCGCGGGCCGGGTCAAATCGGCTTCTGCTTCGGTATTAATTTTTTCGGGATCGAGTATAACCGGTACGGGACCGTAAAGATGTAACATGTAGTACATCATCCAGCCTCTGGCCATGTGAACTTCTCCCAGCAGGTGATTTCGTGTCTGCTCATTGGAAAACAGATCCAGATTTTTGAGGTCATCAATTATTTTCGTTGTCCGTGTAACAAAACGGATATACTCTATATGACTCCGATTTCTTCCGGTGGAAATAAAGTTTCCAAAGTTCGCACGGCTATAATCTTGGAAAAACCCACCCCACTCAGTGAATTGGGTCATGAGGTCGGCTGGAGCATCAAACTGTTGGATATGTCCTTCCTCTAACCCAAAAATCTGATAACCGCCACTCGGCCAACGAGAGGAAAAGGGCTTATAGACCGCCTGTGCGTAAAGTTCGGCCTCGACTTCATTGGATGGAAATACCGTTGGGTTTAACTGGTCGTAGATTTCGGCTTCGAGACCGGTTTCACATCCGTTCAACAAGAACGTACTGCCAATTAGTAATGCTAATAATACTTTTTTCATTGTCTTAGCCTTTTAACTTTTAAAAATTGATATTAACACCAAAGGAGACGGTCCGCACCATTGGAAATGGCGTCGGAGCCCCTCTCACCCCATCCTGCCGAACTTCCGGGTCAGCTCCTTCATAATTGGTGATAGTAAATGCGTTTTGAACGTCCAGGTAAACCCTGAGATCTCTCACCAAATTGTTCAGCATCGTACCGTCGAATGTATAACCGAGTGTGATGTTGCGTGCCCGGAGAAAATCGGTACTGCTAACATATGAATCCGTCCCTACACCGGAGACGGCCATATCCCCTTCTCCCAACGCACCTATATTGCCTCGATACGCTGCACCGGGCAGCCAGCCATCCTGGTTCTCTGTACTCCATACATGCTTCATATCCTGGGTCCCGCTTAAATTACCGCCCAGCATGCCATTGGGATTGGCCCACTGAAGACTGTTGTTGACCCGATATGCTCCAAATTGGCCGTAAAGCAGGATGGACAGATCGAAATTTTTGTAGTTGAATGTGTTAATAACGCCGATGCTTGCTGTGGGTAACTGTGAATACTGTTTGACGTCATTGGCATCCAGTACACCATCCCCGTTTTGATCAACAAAAATGGGGGATCCGGGGACCATTGCGGCCTCGGGCTGCCATGCAGGAATTTCCTGCCCGACACTGAGGATACCGTCGGTTTCGAATGCATAAATAACACCCACCGGGTCCGTAACACTTTGGTGGTTGCCTAAATCGGTTTCCTCAAACCGATCCTCCCATCTGTGTTTAAAGTGAGTAAAGGTTACGCCAGTCCGCCAAAAGAGATCCTGCCGGCGAATCACGTCCACACTCAAATCAAACTCGTATCCGGTTCGTACCTGATGCCCACCGTTTACCGGTTGTCTAGGCAGAAGTGATAGCGCCGGGGTATTTGCGCCACTGTTAAGAAGATCGGTGACGTCATCCCTGAAAATATCAAATGATCCGAAAACCCGATCATTAAACAGGCCGAAATCGATCCCCGCATTTTTTATGATGGTTTTCTCCCACGTCAGATCAGGGTGATCGAGCTGTGTGGCAACTACAGGAATATAACTTGTACTTCCGTTATCGAAGCTGGCCAGGAATCCCTCGGGTTCGTATGCTGCATATGCAGATCCTGTAGGAAGTACGGAACCTGTCAGACCGATACTTGCTCTCAGTTTGAGCATTGAGACTGCGCTTACAGTTTCAAAGAACGACTCATTTGATACTTTCCAGGCAGCCGAAGCGCTCGGGAATAAGTTATACTTGCTATCGGGGAAGAACTGGCTGTAACCATCATACCGTAGTGATCCCTCCAAAATATACCTGTCCAGGATATCGAACGATGCCCTGGTGAAGTACGAACGTTTGATGTTTTTTGTCCTTCTTGAATTCACATTCGAAGCAGCGCCATTCACTCGATTCGTATTTACGGCATCAAGCATACCCCTGGCTTGCAAACCAAATGAAAAACTCTCATTTATATACTGACCAAACCCGGCCACTGCAGTTACATCCAAATACTCTGTGATAGCTGATCTGAAATTCAGATATGATTCGATCGTCTGATACTGGCGTTCGTCCTGTTGGAGAGAACCTCTTGAGGCATACTCATCAAACCAGTTAACGGTTGAGGGAATAAAGAAATCCCGCTCAGACGTTTCAAAATTATTACCGTACAAAATTTTACCCGTCAATGTTTCGGGTATAAGCGTTAAGTCAACCGAGAAGTTTGCAAGAACGGAATTATATTTTGTTTTATCTCTCATTTGGAGCTGAGCAACCGGATTCCCTGTTATCTGGAATTGAGTAAAATTCCCATCTTCATCTCTTACCGAAAGGTAGGCGGGGTAGGCAAAAGCAGCCTGTAACGCAGTGTAGCTATTCGCTCCGGCGCCACCGGTTTGCCAGCCGGCAACCGTATTATTGTAGAAGTTTTTGTTCCCTGTCAGGGATGCATTGAATGAAATAACATCATTAAACCTAAACGTGAGGGATGCCCTGGCGTTATACTTCTGCAGGCCCGAATTTTCTACGGTTCCGTTTTGATTGAAAAAGTTACCGGAAAAGTAATAGGTAATTCGTTCCGCCCCGCCGCTTATGGAGAGATTTTGATTGGTCAGATTTCCATCCTTAAGTACATGATCCACCCAGTTGGTACCTACACCGGCACTACTAATTTCAGACTGTGAAAAACGGGACGTATAATCTGTTGGATTAGGCCCAAATGCTCCCATACTATTCTCTGCATTGTAACGATCAGCCTCAAACTGGTTGAAGTATCGCATGTACTGTTCGGCAGTCAACGGCTGCATGTAATCCATGTTCTGCTGATACGAGACGCTGCTACTGTAACTAACATCCATCCTGTCGCTCCGTCCCCGTTTGGTAGTAATAAGGATAACACCGCTCGAAGCATCTACACCGTACATGGAGGCGCTGGCGTCTTTCAGGACTTCAATCGATTCGATATCACTGGGGTTGAGTCCTGCCAGGCTTCCCCTTCTTACATTATTTATTTCAGAGAAGTTAATGCTCGGCTCCAGACCTGAGGAAGGTACAACCACCCCATCCACTATAATAAGGGGGGCGCCTCTTCCCCGAATGGAAAGATCAACGTTTCCACCTGGTTGGGAACTCTCCTGCGTTACTTTCAACCCTGCAGCCTGGCCAAACAGCATATCATTTATATTGGACTTTGCTGCTACAGGAATGTTCGACGGATCGATCCTGGAAATGGAGGTCGTTACATCTTCCCTGCGTGAGGTACCGTATCCTACCACAACGAGTTCTTCTCCGAATATTACTACGGGAGAAAGTTCCACATCTATGGTCGTCCTTCCCCTAATCGGTACTACCTGCTGCTGGAATCCAATATATGAGAACACCAACGTACCCTGCAATGAAGGGACATCTAGTTCATATTGGCCATCCACATTAGTGGTTGCACCTGTAGTCGTACCTTGGAGAACAACATTTACTCCTGGTAGACTTTCACCGGATTCAGCATCCGTTACCTGACCCGAAACCGTGCTCTGCGCTAATGTATTCATATGCCACGAAAGCAACAGCACGACAGTAAGTGTAAGCGCTTTTAAAAAAACATGTAAATAACTGATCATAATTGATCTCCATTTAGATTATGCTTGTCAAGCCACACGATCACCAACAGAACCGTTCAAACTTGTTAAGGTAACTCATTGGGCACGTTAACAAACGTACTTTACTCCAGGGTTCTTAGGAACTAATTTGTAAAAGCCTACATGAAACTATAATTCGACAATCACTGTTTTCAGTGTATATTGCCGCATATTAAAAGTAAATGGACAATATTTTATTAAGTACGGACAATACTATGACAGGCATGGAAAGAAAAAGAGAAGGGTTTCTGGGGCAGAAAATGGTGATTCCCCCGGGCAATATCAGGAGAGCCATGAAAAAAGATCTCCTGATCAATGCACTGTACATTACCGACATCGGGTACTATCCACATGCTGAGTACCACTACAGAAAAAGAGAGGAAGGAGCCGATGAATTCATTTTAATTTATTGTGTGGAAGGTCACGGATGGATTGACGTTAATTCTGTGAAGAATAAAATACGTCCCAATTCTTATTTCATCATACCTACCCATACTGCTCACAACTATGGAGCTGCAGAGGGAAATCCATGGAGTATTTACTGGGTACACTTTACTGGAAGTTCTGCCCCAAAACTATATGAAAAATATTGCCTCAAGGGACCCTCAAAAGAGAAGATCCCTGAAGTTATTCAGATTCCATTTGAAGAGCGGCGGATAAACTATTTTAACGGAATAATCTCCCTGCTCGAAAGCGGGTACAGCACGGAAATTATAGAATATGTCAACATCAGTTTGTGGCAATTATTAGCCTCATTCATGTACCATGATTTCTTCTCGGAAATAAGACATCAAAATAATGAAACGAATATTGTGGACTCCGCTATCAAATATATGCAGGAAAATCTCAATCAATCTATATCAGTGAAAGAACTTGCTTACTACCTGAATTATTCTCCCCCATATGTACATTCTTTATTCAAGAAGGAAACAGGGTATTCTCCCATCCACTACTTTAACCATCTGAAAATTCAAAAAGCGTGTCAATACCTCAGTTTTACCGATATGAGCATCAAAGAAATCAGTTTTGAGCTGGGATTTAATGATCCCTCTTATTTCTCCCGCCTGTTCAAAAAACTGATGGAGTTATCATCCACTGAATATAGAAAGAGGTATCGGCATTAACACGGGTTATCCCTGCCCCTCCAGCCAGTATTCGCTCATTTTGGATCGAAGAAAAGCCACACTTCGCTCAAGCTGGACCATGCCTTCCACACCGTCTTCGATGCTGATCCAGCGTCAATGCCGAAACGCGTTGAAGGCAGCGTACAGGTACGGCGACATTTACCTGCCGGACACACCATAAAAAACCCGTCCCGGCGGTTAAGCCGGGACGGGCCGGGTAAATGACTCGTCAACCTTATCTTTTTGCCCCGAAAATCAGGAACAACCGGTCGTCGATCCGCAGGTGATACACTTGAGGCAGGTGCCGTTACGGATCATCGTCATGCTCCCGCATTCGGGGCAGGAGTCGCCTGTGTAGCCGAGCTGTTTGGCCCGGTCATAGTCCGTTTCAAAGTCGGTATCCTCTTCCGCCTGTGCCACGGCACTCGTGGATGCAGCGGCCGGTGTGTCAGCCGGTTTTTTCGCCTTTTCCTTGTCCTGGCGGGCGACCGCATCAGCCAGTTCCGCCTCTTCGGAGGGGCGCAGTTTCCGCAGAAGGATCTCCTCCGGCGGTACGTGTGCCAAGTCATCCCGACCAAGATAGGTTACCGCCAGCTCGCGGAAGATATAGTCGATGATGGAGGTGGTCATCTTGATATGCGGGCTGCCGTTCACCATGCCGCTCGGTTCGAACTTGGTGTAGACAAAAGCGTCCACAAACTCTTCGAGAGGCACTCCGTGCTGGAGTCCAAGTGAAATGGCGATCGCAAAGCAGTTCATGAGGCTCCGGAAGGCTGCACCCTCACGGTGCATGTCGACGAAGATCTCGCCAAGCTGCCCGTGTTCGTATTCACCGGTCCGGAGATAGACGCTCTGGCCGCCGATCTTCACCTTTTGGGTATAGCCGCTGCGCCGGAACGGAAGCCGCTGCCGCCGGGCCACATATTTGTGAACAATCCGCTCGGCAGCCTCCATCACAGCCGCATCGCCGGGAGTTGTGGAGGCGGTTGACTCCTCTTCCTCATCCTCAAGCTCTTCGAGAACATCACTCATTGAGTTGAGCGGCTGGCTCAGCTTGGAGCCGTCGCGGTAGAGAGCGTTCGCCTTCAGCATCAGCTTCCAGGAGAGCATATAGGCATCCTTGATATCCTCAACCGTCGCCTCGTTGGGCAGGTTAATCGTCTTGGAGATCGCACCGGAGATAAACGGCTGGGCCGCTGCCATCATCCGGATGTGCCCTTCGGCCGAGATAAACCGGGTGCCGGTACGGCCGCACTTGTTGGCGCAGTCGAAGACAGCCAGGTGCTCCTCTTTCAGATGAGGCGCTCCTTCCACGGTCATGGTTCCACAGACATAGTCATTCGCCTCCTGGATCTGCTCTCTGGTAAAGCCGAGGTGGCGAAGCATGTCGAACTGAAAATCGGAGAGCTGCTCTTCACTGATCTCGAGCACCTCCTTGCAGAACTCCTCGCCCAGTGTCCACTGGTTGAAGGCGAATTTGATATCAAAACTTCCCGGCAATGCCTCTTCGATAGCTGCGAGCTTCTCGTCGGTAAAGCCCATCTCCTTCAAACTCTCCGGGTTGATATGGGGGCACCCCTCCAATGCTCCGGAACCTTTGGCATACCGGATAATCTCGTCGATCTCTTTCGGCTTGTAACCAAGATTCTTCAGGGCAAGAGGGACACTCTGATTGATGATTTTGAAATATCCGCCGCCGGCCAGTTTCTTGAACTTGACCAGTGCAAAGTCCGGCTCGATTCCAGTGGTGTCACAGTCCATCACCAGGCCGATCGTTCCGGTCGGCGCGATGACCGTCACCTGGGCATTCCGGTACCCATGCTTCTCCCCCATCTCTACTGCACGGTCGGCATCCTCGCGAGCCGCCTTGAGCAGATAATCGGGACATTCAGCCGGATTGATTCCGACCGGTTTGATGGTCAGCCCTTCATATTCGTCATGATCCGCATTCCAGGCGGCCCGGCGGTGGTTTCGTAAAACGCGAAGCATATGTTCTTTGTTCCGCTCATATCCTTCAAACGGGCCCAGTTCACCTGCAAGCTCGGCGCTGGCCGTATAGGAGCTCATATGCATGATCGCGGTAAGAGAACCGGCTACCGCACACCCTCTCGGGCTGTCGTAGGGCGCTCCCTGAACCATCAGGGCTGTACCCAGGTTGGCATATCCCAATCCGAGCGTCCGGAAAATGTAGGAGAGCTCGGCGATCTCTTTCGAGGGGAACTGTGCCATCAATACCGCAATCTCCAGTACGACAGTCCAGAGCCGGGAAGCGTAGCGGATCGACTCTACGTCGAATTCACTTCCGTTCTCATCCTTGAAATATTTCATCAGGTTCAGGGATGCAAGGTTACACGCCGTATTGTCCAGGAACATATACTCCGAACAGGGGTTGCTCGCCTTGATCGGGCCATCTTCCGGACAGGTGTGCCACTCATTGATCGTATCATGGTACTGCGTGCCGGGGTCGGCGCAGGACCATGCAGCGAACCCGATCTGATCCCACAATTCACGCGCCTGCAAGGTCTTCATCGGTTCAGGTTCCCGGCCCTCTTCCCGTGCATTCCGTCTCTCGATCCGGCCGTAGAGTTTCCACTCCGAATCATCGATCACAGCCCGCATAAAGGAGTTGGGCACCCGTACCGAGTTGTTGGAGTTCTGGCCGCTTACCGTGGCGTACGCCTCGGAGTTCCAGTCGGTATCGTAAGAGTCAAATTCAATATCGGAGAAACCCTGTGCGGCAAGCTGGATGACCCGTTCAATATAGTTCAGGGGAACCTGGTCCCGCTTTGCCTGCCGGATCGTGGCGCCGAGCTCCTTGTTCTTCAGCGGATCGCGGCTGACCGCTCCGTTGAGCGTCTGCCCGTCGATCTCCACCGGTTTGTGGCAGAGCCGGATAATCGATTTCAAATGCTTCTGGGTAATTTTTGAACCGGCCACAATCGCAGCAACCTTCTGCTCTTCACGAACCTTCCAGTTTACATACTCTTCGATATCGGGGTGGTCCAGATCAAGCGTTACCATCTTGGCCGCCCGCCGTGTGGTTCCACCCGACTTGATCGCGCCGGCTGCCCGGTCCCCGATCTTCAAAAAACTCATCAATCCCGAGGAGCGTCCGCCGCCGCTGAGCTGCTCTCCCTCACCCCGAAGTTCGGAGAAGTTGGAGCCGGTCCCGGAGCCATATTTAAACAGGCGGGCTTCCCGTACCCACAGATCCATGATGCCCCCTTCATTTACCAGGTCATCGCGGACACTCTGGATAAAACAGGCGTGCGGCTGAGGGTGGCTGTAGGAGTCTTCCGACCGTTTCAGTTCGCCGGTCTTCCCGTCTACATAGTAATGGCCCTGTGCCGGGCCGTTGATCCCGTACGCCCAGTGCAGGCCCGTGTTGAACCATTGCGGGCTGTTGGGAGCCGCCATCTGATTGGCCAGCATATAGCAGAGCTCATCGTAGAAGGCCTTTGCATCCTCTTCGGAATCAAAATAGTCGTGCTTCCAGCCCCAGTAGGTCCAGCAGCCTGCCAGCCGGTGAAACACCTGGCGGCTGTCGATTTCGTGAGAATAGCGCTCCTCTTCCGGGAGCTCTTCGAGCGCTTTCTCATCAGGAACCGAACGCTGGAGCCACGTTGGCACCCCTTTTTCCCGAACCTTCCTGAGCCGGGCGGGAACACCCGCTTTCCGGAAATACTTCTGCGCAATAATATCGGTTGCCACCTGAGACCAGGAGTCCGGCACAACAACGTTCTCCATTCGGAAAACAAGCGACCCATCCGGATTCTTGATCTCGGATTTGCGCTTTACCAAATTCATTTCGTCAAACGGTGTCTTCCATTCGGGCTTCGTATAATACCGTGTAAATTTCATAACTGGTCTCCGGTTTACTCTGTTACTGTATTAAAAAAATCCTTTGTCGTCAGTGCCTTTCCTGACGTGCATAAACAGGCCCATGACAAGACAAACTGTGCTTGTTACCTATATGAACGTCTGCATGAAGCACGTGCGTATCGTGGCGACGGATGGGAGGATCAAATCGGTACAATTGGTAACCAGATCAGATCCCTGTGCCTGATTTGGTTCAACCCGCCAGACCCACTGCGAACGGTTTCAATATATCCGCCGAAGGGTATGCCTTCAAGAATTAATTCAACTATTTTTCCACAATTCCCCCTAGTTATCCACAATAGAAATTATAGAAATGGCCTCTCTTTCAGATGAAAATAAAATTAGAATAGCAACTTTTTTTACAACCCCTATTTATCCGAGGAAAATTGAACTGGATCCTGACATGCAGAAATTATAAATGACTGATTGTCAACGGGTTACAAATTCAAAAATCAAAAACCGTCTGTACCATCCAAATCAAATAGTTATCAACACCCCCCTGTGCACACTCCAAACACCCTCAAGACAAACAAGTTATATTCAACTATTAATAATGCTTTAATTAATAATATTATATACATGCTAATAAACAGTCAAAAAGATACCAAGAAAAGCCCTATAATACACATTCCCTGCCGCCAATCAACTGTATTCTACTTTTTAAGAGGCATTGAAAAACCAGGATTTTTGGTCAAGATCGAGGCCAGAGGGATTTAATAACCACAGCATATTGATCATATGTGAGGATTATTAAATCCCGATAACGAAGATATTGACCAAAAAGACGGTTTTGTCAAGCCTCCTTTCAATCCTCCAGGTGCAACTTCCCCAACAACCCCTCCGAATAAGCCACGGCAACCGAAACCGCCGCATCCCCGGTAACATTCACCGCTGTCCGCACCATATCCAGAATCCTGTCCACCCCGAGAATCAGAGCGATTCCCTCCACCGGTACCTGAATGGCCTGCAGAACAATCACCAGCATGATGATCCCCGCTCCGGGCACACCCGCTGCACCGATGGAGGCGAGCGTTGCCGTCAGCACGATGGTCAGCTGCTGGGCAATGGAGAGATCCATTCCAAGAGCCTGTGCGATGAAGACCGCCGCCACCGCCTGATAGAGGCTCGTCCCGTCCATGTTGATTGTAGCCCCGATCGGCAGTACAAAACTCGATACCTCTTCATTCACTCCGAGGTTCTTTTCGACCCGTTCCATCGTTACAGGCAGAGTTGCTGCACTTGAACTGGTACTGAACCCGAGCAGGATGGCGGGACGAATTGCACGAAAGAAGTCGATCAGCCTCATTTTACTGAACAATTTGAAGAGAGTGGAGTAGACGATCGTCACATGGAGAAGAAGCCCGATCAACACGGCCAGTCCATACCATCCGAGTGCCTGCAACAGGCTGAACGCCTGGGAGAGATCGTCCCCGGCCAGATCGGTTATGACGGCTGCCATCAGGGCAAAGACACCGTAGGGTGCCACCTTCATGATCAGATCCACGACCTTGATAATCACATCATTCAGCGCTTCAAAAAACTGTATAAGCGGCGCTCCCTTCTGGACCGGAATGCTGATGATCCCGATCCCGAGAAGAATGGCAATGAAAACCACCTGAAGCATATTCGAGTTGTCTCCTGCCGCTTCGAACACATTTTCCGGCACAATGTCGACAAGGAACTGTAACGGGCTCCTCTCCAATACCTCCATCGCTGTCTCTCCGCTCCCCGCAACCGACTCACTGTAACCCTCCATCAGGCTGGTTCGAGTCTCCTCCGGCAACGTTTTTCCCGGCTGCATGGTGTTCACCGTCACCAGGCCGATCGTGATGGCAAGGGTGGTCGTTACCATATAGATCGCAATGGTCTTCCCTCCCATTCTCGACAGTTTGGCCACATCGTTCAGGCTGCTGATCCCGACAATAAGGGAGGCGAGAATCAGTGGTACTGCAATCAGTTTGAGCAGGTCGACAAAGATCGTCCCGAACGGCCGGATATAATCGGTTGTAAACTCATTCCAGCCTGCGGCGCTCGAGACCAACCCCCAGATCAACCCCAGGATCAGGCCGATGATGATTTGCCAGTGCAGCTTTTTATACCATTTCATATGGATAGGGTATTCGTTCGGATTGTACAGCCGCCCGGCTTCCTTTCACAAGGCGGATCATGAGTACTTCCATTGGCGGTTCCTGGTGTCGTGCCGAGACTAGTGTTGTGTCAACCATGCGATGTGGGGTAAGTCGAAGAGATTTTACCGTCTGGCAATGCA
>JBBDRW010000141.1:0-23563 GCA_040905265.1 Balneolaceae bacterium
GCCGAACAGCTCAGTACGGTGGCCCGCAGTTCGGTGAACCAGATGATGCAGGGGCGTGTTCCAGGGCTCAATATGGCCAATCGAGGTGCGCAGCCGGGGAGTGCTGTTAACGTTAATATACGCGGTGCGATATCCTCGGGTGGAAATACCCCTCTCTACGTGATCGACGGCGTTCCCATGACCAGTTACAACTCCACGGTTCCGGAACTTGACGGATCTGATCTCGGATTTGGTGGCGGGATCGACCGTGACCCACTCAGCTACCTGAACCCGTCCGACATCGAGTCGATTACGGTAATGAAGGATGCGAGTGCGGCGGCGATCTACGGATCAGCGGCGGCCAACGGAGTGATCCTGATCACCACGCGCGGCGGCCGGTCGGGCGACTTGCAGGTGGAGTATCGCGGCAGCTATAGCGTGCAGGCTCCCAAAGAATATTTTCCTCTGCTGAACGAGCGGGAGTTCATGCAGCAGCAGACGCGCCTCTCCTACGACTGGTATCTGTACGATCATGGCCTGGCGCCGTACGGCACCAACACCAGCGCGTCGGTTCCCTTCTCTCCGTTCTATTCCCAATCCGATATTTCGGCAGCGGGAGAGGGCACGGACTGGGTGGATCAGGTAACCCGGACGGGCAGCATCCAGGAGCACAACCTGGTGTTGAGCGGCGGGTCGGACCAGACGCGTCTGTACGGCTCGTTCAGTTTTCATGACAACCAGGCGATATTGAAGAACTCGGCCTATAGGCGCTATACGGCACGGCTGAACCTGGACCAGACGATTTCGGATGCGATCGAGTTTCGTCTCCGGATGAATGTGGGCCAGCAGGATGGCCAGAATGCGACCTCGGGTGCGAGCAGCGGGGGAGCGGAGAAGTTTCACATGATCGAGGCGGGCACGTCGGTCTCCCCGACGATTCCGGTCTACAACGAAGATGGCACGTACGCGCTTCACTACAACCCGCTGATCATGAACCCGGTCTCGTTTCTGGATATCAAGGATGAGTCGCGGACCAACAACCTGTTTATGGCTCCGACGCTGGAGGTGGAGTTTGCCGAGAACCTGATCGGGACGTTTACCGGCCAGGTGGACCGTGAGGGGACGACGCGGGGTTTCTATCTGCCGCGCTCGTCCAACCATGCGCTGCTGGCTGAAGGGATGGCGCAGAAAATGGAGCGGAACCGGTCGAACTACACCGGGGAAGGGTATGTGACCTGGCAGACCGGGTTTGCGAACAGCGAGTTGTCGGTGATGGCCGGAGCGGGGATCTACTATGCGGAGAACGAAGGGTTCCAGATGGAGGCGATCGGGTTTTTCACCGATTCCTTCCAGGACTACAACATCGGGGTGGCGCATGACCTGAACCGAACCCGTCTCGGTTCGTTCCGGAGTGACCGGACGAAGGTATCACAGTTCATGCGGGTCAACTATTCGTACCTGGACCGGTACATTCTGACGCTGGTGGGCCGCCGGGACGGCTCAAGCATTTTTGCCGAGAATCACCGGTACGGGTTCTTTCCCGGCGTGTCAGCGGCGTGGATGCTGTCGGAAGAGAATTTTCTTCGCGAGAGCGATGCGATATCGGAGCTGAAGCTGCGCGTGGGCTACGGTCAGTCGGGCAACGAGACGGTGCTGGCGGGCAACACGCTTCAGCTCTATGCGCCGGGCAACGAGTATGTGATCGGTACGACGCTCTACAGCGGAGTGGCGCTGGATCAGATCGCCAACCCGGACCTGACCTGGGAGACGGTCACGACGATGAACCTGGGCCTGGACTTCGGCTTCTTCCGGAACCGAATCCGGGGCTCGCTGGATCTCTACAACCGAAAAGCGACAGACCGGCTGGCCAATAATCCACTTCCGTTCAACAGCCCGGTGGGCAGTGTGGCGGACAATGTGGGGTCGACGGAGAGTTATGGTGTGGAGCTGTCGCTGAATACGCTGAATGTATCGACGCCGGTGATGAACTGGTCGACGGACTTTAACATCAGCTGGCAGGAGGCGCGGTGGGTGGAGCGCAATCCGCGGGTGCCGCTGAACCCCTGGGTTGGAGAGAAGGATCTGCTCGGTACGATGTACGGGGTATATACAGACGGCATCATCCGTAGTGCGGACGAGATTCCGGCCCACCAGCCGAATGCGAACCTGGGGAATGTCCGCTACGTCGACACCAATGGAGACGGGATTCTGGACAACGACGATGTGACGATTATCGGCAACAGCATTCCGAAGTGGCGTCTGGGCCTTCGCAACGAGGTCGGCTACCGGAACTTCAGCCTGAGCGTCTACCTGTACGGGAACCTGGACTACTCCCGCGGCAATACCTATTCACCAGGTGCTGGCGGTCTTCGGGTACACGGAGTGCCGAGCAACACGACGAAATATGTAACGGAAGTCTGGTCGGCGGACAACCCGGCCGGAACGCGTCCGGGCGTGGCGCCGAACCCGCACAGCGGGGACTTCAGTGGAGGGAGCGACTTCAACCAGTATGATGCGAGTTTTCTGAGGCTTCAGGACATCACGGTTGGCTATGCCATCCCTCGGTCGATGCTGGTGAATCTGGGCGGGATCCAGGATGCGCGTCTGTTCCTGACGGTACAGAACCTGGGTGTGATTACGCAATACCCGGGATATGATCCCGAGTATACAGAGGCAAATCCATACCCTCACTCATACTCTACAACCATGGGAGTCGAAATCCGGTTCTGATTCAGAACCGTCTGACTCCTGATGATTCAGAATCATCATATCCAAACCAAACAATTTGAGGTTCCATTTATGAAATTTTCAAGTTCCAAAATGATACTTGTAGCTGCAGTAACCCTCTGCAGCGTCTGGATTGCCGGCTGCTCCGATTTACTGGAGCCGAACATCTATTCAGAGTTGACTCCCGAGACGTTTTTCAATACAGAGGAGGACTTCAACCAGGCTCTGGTCTCCATATACAGTCCGTTCAATGTGGATTGGGGCGGAATCTATAATGCCGACCCGGCACGATATTTCGGGCATAGCATGATTACGACCGATGAGCTCCACTCCCAGTGGCACTCAACCTTTACCGACTTTACCTGGGGGGCAGGAACAGGACAGTTAAACACAACGTTTAACCAGATCCGGACGGTATCGATTGCCACGGATGTGATTCACCAGCTGGAGACATCCGATGCCAATATCTCCGATGAAGTCCGGAACCGCTATGCGGCAGAGGCGAGGGCACTCAGAGGCTGGCTCAATTTCATACTTTACGACTACTTCGGCCCGGTACCGAGCCGGATGGACCCGGCGGAGCTCTATTCGCTGGATATGGATGCACGTCCGACAGATGAGGAGTTCCTGCAGTGGATCATCGACGATCTGAACGCAGCGATTCCCGGCCTGCGGGACAGCTATCACAGTGACATGGCAAACTGGGGTCGCATGAGCAAGGGGGCAGCACGAATGTTGCTTCTGCGTACCTATATGAATACCCATCAGTGGAGCCAGGCGGAACAGGTAGCCAGAGACATCATGGCAATGGGGATCTACAGTCTGCAGGGGGACTACTTCAGCATCTTTAATGAGAAGGCGAATCCGGAGATTATTCATGCCATTCCGGGTACTGCAGCTGCACCCAACTGGTGGATGCCCGAGGTGCTGACCGGGAACTTTGACCGTACAACCGATGACTGGCCGATCCAATTCAACCCGAACTTTACCGGATGGACGGTCTACTGGATGCCCTGGGGTTTCTACGATACATTCGATCCGGATGACGAACGGCTTCACGGGATTCTGGACCAGTATGTCCATACAAACGGCTCCATCGCCGACAGAACCGGTGGTACGGGCGGGACTGTCATGCAGGGGGCCATTCCGTTGAAATTTACCATCCTGGCGAATCCCAATAACCAGGGACAGCCGCTCGACTATCCTATTTTCCGATATGCCGAGGTGCTGCTCTCACTGGCTGAAGCGATCAACGAACAGAACGGTGGCCCGACCGCCGAAGCGGAAGGGTATCTGAATCAGATCCGGGATCGTGTCGGCCTGGACCCTCTGATCGGGCTGAATCAGAGTGAGTTTCGGGATGCACTGTTGCGTGAGCGCGGACATGAATTTCATGGGGAAGTGATGCGCCGCCAGGATTTGATTCGTCACGGCAAATATATTGATAATGCCCTGGAAAGAGGCAAGACAAATGCCCAGGCGCATCATGTTCGTTTCCCGATACCAAACTCTGTCATTACAGAGGGCGACGGGGTGATCGAACAAAATCCAGGGTACAACTAAGAACAGCGTAACGCAGAGTCCGGTGATGAAATCCTCCGAAACGGGAGTGCAGCAGATATTCTTTGCTGTATTTCCGGGATACAGGGGCCACTTCCATCCGGACTTACCTACTCCAAAAAGAGTCATGGTGGCGTTGGGCCGCCATGACTTCTTTTATAGCCAACTGTATAGCCTCTCTGTGAGCAGGCCCGGAAACCCGATCGATTATAATAGTCTTAAAGAAGTGTGCAGAATGAGGTGTGAATTGTCAATGGTTCTGATCCTGCTTACAGTTTTTCAGGCATGCAGCCTCACAAATTCCGATGATGATCTGGCTGGCCATAACAATGAGCCCCCCCTGACAGAAGAAAACGGTTCCTGTGCAGATCTATTGATGGGTGCCGATCTCTCCTATCTGAACCAGGTACTGGATTACGGGGGTACATTCCGGGATGCAGGTGAAGTCAGGGATCCCTGGCAACTATTTGCAGATTACGGAACGGACATTGTTCGCCTCCGGAAATGGCACAATCCCGTCTGGACGGCAGAGCTATATGGCGATGGTGAGGAGAAGATGTACAACGGCTTGAAGGATGTAGAAGAGGGTATCCGCAGGTCGAAGGAAAACGATATGGATGTTTTGCTCGATTTTCACTACTCCGATCTTTGGGCTGACCCCGGCCGTCAGGAGATTCCGGCTGCATGGCTGGAGATCAACGATCTGGAGGTGCTGAGTGACTCAATCTACAACTATACATACAAAACACTGGAATATCTGAACAGCCGGGGACTGATGCCGGAAATGGTACAAATCGGGAATGAGACCAATTGCGGACTCCTCTACAGCAACGCTCCCTCCGGATTTCCGAAGTTGAATGGATGTGACGGCCACTGGGACAATCTCGCAGTGGTATTCAACAGTGCAATTCGGGCTGTCCGGGATGTCGCTGCCCATTCGGAAACAGAACCTCAGATTGCACTTCATGTTGCACAACCGGAAAATGTGGTCTGGTGGTTTGACCATATGATCAGTGCAGGTACCACTGATTTCGATATAGCAGGATTCTCCTACTACTCTGCCTGGTCAGATGAACCGATAGAGAATATTGGCGACCAGATTGCTGAATTTCGGAGCCGGTACAGCCGGGATGTCCTGATTCTTGAGACTGCCTATCCCTGGACGCTGGAAGATGGGGACGGTTATGGCAATATATTCGATGCCGGTAGCCTGATAAACGGATATCCGGCAACATCCGATGGGCAAAAACGGTACATGGAAGATCTTGCGAACGAAGTGAAGCGCGGTGATGGACAGGGTATCATTTATTGGGAACCAGCCTGGATAACATCAAACCTGAAACATCTCTGGGGTGAGGGCTCTTCGTGGGATAACAATACTTTCTTTGACCATGAAGGTAACACACTGCCGGTATTTGAAACAATGACGTGTACGGCTGAATCCTGAAAGGCCAGGTGATATAGACGCCATCAGAAATCATGTATGTAACACAATACCATTCAACCATTATAGAATGCAAATGATAACGAAACCGATCCTCCAGATAACAAAGAGTATCCCGGCCACCCGGCTGATTCTGCTGCTACTTATAACATCAGTAATGGCACTCTCCTGTAGTCCTTCACCAACCGAGAGAGAGCGAACGGAACCGGAAAGAGTCGAAGTAATTGACGGAGTAATGGTGTGGGAGTCGGGGGAGGAAGTCTCCCTGTTCGGTGTCAACTACCAGCCAGCCTTTGCCCACAGCCACCGGGCCCTCAGGATTCTCGGAAAAGACCATAAAGAGGCGATCAGAGAGGATACCTATCATTTTTCACGAATGAGATTCGACGCCTATCGGATCCATATGTGGGACAGGGAGATTACTGACAGCCTGGGGAACCTTTTGCAAAATGAACATCTGGACCTCCATGACTATACGATCCATCAGATGAGCCAGCGGGACATCCGGACTATCATGACGCCGACAACGTACTATTCCAACGCCTACCCGGATGGTGCAACTCCCGCTCCGGGATTTTCGAATTACATTTCAAAAGGGCAGGCGCCCCAGGTGCCTGAATACCGGCCGGTGATAAAAAATTATCTGACTCAACTGATCCAGCACCGCAACCCCTATACGGGAATGACTGCGATTGAAGATCCCAATATCATTGCCCTGGAGATCGATAACGAACCGAGCCACAGCGGGTATGAACGGACGCTCGATTTTGTCAATGAACTTGCCGGCCATCTGCGTGACAGCGGCTGGAACAAGCCGATCTTCTACAACATTACCCACGGTGTGCCGGAAGCGTACCTGGACGCAGATATCGATGGTGTGACGTTTCAGTGGTACCCTGCCGGACTGGTGAACGGCGAGGCCATTCGGAAAAACTATTTCCCCTATGTAAACAGCTATCCGACGCCGTGGGAAGAGGATCCAGGATATCAGGAGAAAGCGCAGATGGTGTATGAATTTGACCCGGCTGATACCATGCACAGATATGCACTGCCCATGATGGCACGAAGCTTCCGGGAAGCCGGAATGCAGTGGGCAACCCAGTTTGCCTATGACCCTCTCGCGTTTGCTCATCAGAATAGCGACTACCCAACCCATTTTTTGAATTTCGCCTACACTCCCGGAAAGGCTGTCAGTGCACTGATCGCATCCGAGATCTTTAACCGGATTGAGCGGCGACAGCAGTTCGATAATTTTCCGGCTGACACCGCATTCGGGGATTTTCTGATGAGTCATCATCTGGATCTCAGCCAACTCAATGCGGAAGATGCTTTCATCCACTCCAACCATACAGAATCTGTACCGAAAGCGGAAGCTTCCCTGGAGAGGATCGCGGGTGTCGGGACTTCGCCCATTGTTAACTATCAGGGAACGGGTGCCTATTTCCTTGACAAACTGAAAGAGGGGGTCTGGCGCCTGGAGGTAATGCCGGATGCTATCCAGGTCCGGGACCCGTTCGAACGGCCCGATTACGGAAAACATGTGGTTCACCTCAACTGGAGAGAACACCCCATGGAGATTCGGCTTGCGGATCTGGGCCGAACCTTTTCCATATCCGGACTGAATGAGGGCAACCGGCGGCAAATTTCTGCAGAGAATGGTTCCTTTACGATCTCACCGGGTTCATGGCTTTTGACACGGAATGGAGTCTCTTCCGAAGAGTGGGGCCCGGACAGCTGGTTTGGTGCAATACGGATCGGGGAGTTTCATGCACCCGCCTCCAACGCCGAAAAGCCGGTGGTCTGGCATCGCCCGGTTGATGTAGTTGAATCGGGGCGGCCATTCACGGTCTCGGCCAATATAGCCGGCCTCCGCCCCGGAGAGAGTGTAATGCTACGGGTCAACCCATCTCAGGGCCAGAACCAGACGATCGAAATGGAAGAGACGTCACCCTACAGGTTTGAAGCCGATATTCCGGCAGAGACCGTCAGCCTGGGAGTGCTCCAATACTGGATTGTGGTTGACCGGGGTGAGGATGAGTATCTGACCTTTCCCGGAGCAAACCCGAGTGCCCCGTGGCGCTGGAACTTTTTCCAAATGGATGAACACTGGCAGATAGCAATTGCAGATCCGGCAGAGCCATTCGAGATCTGGAATGCCGGCAGGGATTTCGCCCGGACCAGCCAGGGATTCAGCGGATTTGGTGGCAATTCCAACCAGACTTCGCTGAGCTCATCAGACCGCCCCGGAGAGCTCGCCTGGGAGGTCTCTACCACGAACCCCACATCACACAGAAGTGTTTTGGGCCTGGCGACTGATCTCTCCGACAGAGTTGCAGGAATGCATCCGGCTACGCTGAATAACTATCAAAACCTTGTGGTTAGGGCAAGAACCGATTACAACCTGCCTGCGCCTCTTAAGGTAGTCCTTGTCGATGGTGATGGAAACAGCTACAGCGCTGCCGTTCCGGTTACCCGGTCCTGGCAGGGCCACACTCTTCCACTGGCATCCTTCTCTCCGGACCGCTTTATGCTGCTGCCGAGATCCTATCCCGGCATTACAGAGTCATGGTATGAAACCGGGGTTTCGGGGCCGGTCCGGGCCCGGGATATCCAGGAGATACAGTTCTACATCGATACAACGGATGGGAATCATCAGGATGGAGAACGGTACGGCTTTGAGATCCAGTCAGCGTGGCTGGAGTAAGAAACTGCAACGGGAATGTAACTCTGTTTAAAAATACCGATTCAGATGTTCCGGTTTGAGCCTCTTGCCGGAAGCAAATGCTAACTTGATATTATAGTACGTACATATGAAATGGACATCCAAATACATCAAAACCTTCGTCACCTTGCTGTTGTTTACTCCTCTCGTATTGGAAACTCTTTCAGCCCGGCAAGCTGCTGACACCCTCTCTTCGGTTCAACTTAATTATGCAATAGGAGCTGATCTCTCCTTCCTTAAAATGGCTGAAGAGCAGGGAATGGAGTTTAAAGTGAATGGTGAAGTGAAGCCCGGCCTGGAAATCTTCAGAGAGCACGGATATAACTGGATTCGCCTCCGGCTTTTCCATAGCCCGGACCGCCTGCCAAACAATCTGGAGTACACAATCGAGCTGGCGAAAGAGGCGAAAGCAAGAGGCTTCAAGTTTTTATTGAACTATCACTACGCGGATAGCTGGGCCGATCCGGGCCAACAGCCGATCCCTGCGGCCTGGGAAGGATTGGACATTCATACCCTCGCCGATTCGGTCTTTGAGTATACCAGAGATACAATCACGGCTTTCAGGGAAGCGGGTGTCATGCCGGATATGGTTCAGCCGGGAAATGAAATTCGTAACGGGATGTTGTGGCCGATTGGCCGTCTGCCTGAAAACTGGGACAATTTTGCAGCCCTGATCAAGGCGGGGATTGATGGAGTGGATGCCGGCCGGGGAACTGCACCGAGGCCGCTTATGATGGTTCATTATGACCAGGGCGCCGATGCAGCCGGAAGCAAGGTCTATTACGATACCTTCCACTCCTATGGAATCGCCTATGATGTGATTGGCCTTTCCTATTATCCCTGGTGGCACGGGTCACTGCTGGAATTACGAGAGAACCTTCTTTCTCTTGTACGAAACTATGATCAGGACATCATTGTCGTTGAGGCAGCCTATAACTGGCGCCCCGGCGAGTATGAGGACCCATCGACAGCACCATTTCCCGAGTCACCGGAGGGCCAAAGGGAGTATTTGGAATCTGTTAACGATATTCTTCTCAGTATCGGAAGCGAACAGATCAAGGGGATTTTCTGGTGGGAGCCTGCTGTCAGTGGAGGCCTTGGACGCCGCAGCTTCTTTGATGCAGACGGAAATGCGCTGCCTGTTATCAATGTCTTTAATAAATACTCCAGAGGTAGCGTGGACTAAGTAAACTCTTTTTTAGAGAAAAGGTTAGTTCTGCCGGCTGGTCGAAGCAACCTTTTTCTGATGATCCTCGATCCAATGTAATACAAACCAAATCCGAGTCAGATGATTCAGTCACATTTTAAACCGATAATTTCAACCATACTGCTGTTCAGCCTGATGTTTCCGGGCTGCAACTCCGCCGACCAGGCCGAGGCTCAGAGCAGTGAACAGCCGAGATGGAATGAACTCAACGAGCGGTTGATCGAAGAACATAATGTTGCGGTACGAACCCGGGATGATATTCCGAATATCAACATCCAGTCGAATCTGGGAGAGGGCCAGGTGATCAATATTACCCGCATTCCGTCCATTCGACTTGCGGAAGGGGTAGAGGCGAAAGCCTATTGGGGGTCCGGAAACCTGATGAGTTTTATCCATTTTGAACCGAACGCTTCGATACCCGAAGAAACCATCGAAGGGGAGCGGTTTCTGTTTGTTCTCAGAGGAGAAGTGGAAGAGCTGGTTGACGGAGAGTATGTAGTCCTGAAGGCCGTGGAACGTGAAGAGCCCAGCGGGGTTAGCGGGATGATGCCCCGGAAAGAGTTTCTCTATCTGGAAGATGGAGCGTCGACATTGATCCGTGCCGGAGCCGATGGCGCCAGAATTCTTGTGATCCACGGGCCGGTTCCCCCGGCGTATCTGGAACGTTCAGGTGCATTTGCTACCCATTCAGAGATGGATATTAACGGTTTTCCCCTCCCTCCGAATGTAGAACCGGGAGTCATTCATGATCTCTACGATTTTCAATATACCGAACTGGTACCGGGAGCCAACGCGCGCCTGATCTCCGGAAAATCGATGCAGATGAGTTTTCTGAGAATGGACCCGGATATCGAATTTGCCTATCACCTTCATCCGGAAGAGCAGGTCATGATCGGTATGCGAGGCTGGATCGACGAGTTCATCCTGGCTGACACGGTTCGTATGAAGGCGGGAGATATGCTGAATTTGCCGGCCATGATGGTTCATGGTGGCAAACTGGGCCCGTATGGGTCCGATGCACTGGATGTCTTCTATCCGCCGAGAACCGATTATTGGGCGATGATGGAGGGCCGTATGGAAGGATATCACGCGATCATTCCGGAGGGAGCCAAACCGGAACTTCTGGTTGACGGTGCTGTGTCCGGCCCCGGCCTGAATTTTACTGAGGGGCCGGCCTGGCTGAACGGAAAGCTCTACTTCTCCAATATGTACTTTGACGCCGCCTTTGGCGGGGATCCGGCCCGGAGCTCGGTCGTCGAGATGGATCCGGACGGAACATACCGGTATATCCTCAGCGGAGAGATGCAGTCAAACGGAGTGATTCCAACTCCTGACGGGACTCTGATTGTAGCGGATATGTTTGGCAACCGCGTTGTTGAAATGACAACGGGAGGAGAAGTAACAGGGGTACTGGCAGACAGTTTTAACGGAACAGCGATCGACGGGCCCAACGACCTTGTCATGGACCGCAGGGGTGGAATCTATTTTACAGACCCGCAATTCACACCTGATGCAGTTAAGAACCAGCCCGGCAGAACAGTGTACTACCGCAACCCGGAGGGAGAGGTGATCCGCCTGCTCCCCTATGATGACTTTGCCATGCCGAACGGGGTTATTCTGAGTCCGGATGAGAATACGCTCTACATCAATAACACCTATGATAACGAGGAGTGGTGGAATGTGGACAGCGACAAGGACCATTTCGTATGGGCGTATGACGTAAACGATGATGGCACAATCAGCAACGGCCGGCCGTTTGGACAGCTCCATTTGACGGGAGATGTCCTTGACAGAATGGCCCGGAGTTCCGGTGCGGACGGGATGGCTGTGGACACCAACGGGAACCTCTACGTTGCCACGTATGCCGGTGTTCAGATCTTCAATTCGGATGGGGTGTTTCAGGGAATGGTCAACCTGCCGGTTGTCCCTGTCAATGTAACATTCGGAGGTGATGATATGAGTACGCTCTATATCACTGCCTACGACAAGATCTATCAGATAGAGACAAATCAAAGAGGATTTCAGCATGGTAATTGAAAAAATATACAGAACCAATTTCGAGTCATTTTGACCAGGTGATTTCTATGAATTTGAAACAATATTTGTTATCGACATTTATTCTGCTGGCCCTGGGTGCAGGAGCAGCAGATGCACAACAGGGCAGGACAGAGATCGAGCTGTCCGGTGAGAATTGGGAACTTTGGCTGGATGTAGCAGCAGACTGGTACCAGGACGAGATTCATCTACCCCCGGTTGACGTCTCCACCTTGCCTGTGAACCCGCCCTCAGTCGGGTGGGATCCGTTTCACAACGGCAGGGTGGAGGCCAAATCGGTATCGGTACCAGGTACGGTCGAGGAGTACTACTGGGGAGAGATCGGCGGAGCTGAAACCAGTGGAGGCCCCCGTTCCGGTGGTGACTATGTTGGAGTCTCCTGGTGGAGCAAAACATTTGAACTGGACCCGGCCCTGGAGGGGAAACGGATCACCTTTCACTTTGAACAGGTACTCCTCAGAGCCGAGATTTTTGTAAACGGCCAGCTTGTCGGGTATGATGTGATCGGGAATATGCCCTTTGAATTCGATGCGACCGAGGCGGTTCGTTTTGGCGAAGAGAACCGGCTCGATGTACGGATTACCGACCCGGTCGGGAATTTTACCTGGAACGACAACATCCTGATGCGGTGGGGAGATAACCTGATTCCGGCTGTTCACGGATTCGGCGGGATTACCGGAAAGGTATTTCTGCAGGCGACCGATGATGTTCGAATCCGGGATATCTATGTTCAAAACCAGCCCGACCCCAAACGGGTAAAGATCTTTACAACCGTCGACAATTTTTCTGGGGATTCCCGAAACGGCACACTGAATGTGGTACTTCATGAATATGGAAACCCGGAAGCTGTCGTCTGGAATGAATCCATTCCGGCCGTCCTCGAAACAGAAGAGGGGGTTTTTGAGATCTCTGCTCATGCACCCGATGCACGGCTCTGGGAACTTTCCGGCTGGCAAGGGGAAGGCCATGAAGAGACAGCACTTTATGAAGCGTCGGTAACATTCTCTTCCGATGGCCGCGAAGACACAGCCAGACAGAGATTTGGTTTCCGGTGGTTCGATGTCGGTGAAAAAGATGGAGACAAGAGATTTTACCTGAATGGGGAGCGCGTCTTTATGCTGGCTGCGATGACCCGCGGTTTCTGGCCGACAAACGGAATTTTTGCGACCGATGAAATGGCACAGCGGGATATGGAGACAATGTTTGAACTGGGGTTCAATACCATGCTGATGCACCGTGCGGTAGGACAGCCGCCGGTCTTTGAATATTCGGACAAGAATGGCCTGTTTACCTATCAGGAACCGTCAGGCTACCGGATCACTGCAAACAATTCGGACAATATTGATGGGCCGGACCAGCAGGCCAGAGATCTCCGAAGAGAGAAATTACGCCGCATGGTGATCCGTGACCGATCCCTTCCCTCAAATACCATTTATAACCTGAAAAATGAGGCGGAAGAGCTTCCCGATTACGACGATGTCATCAATATGCAGATGGTGCATGATCTGGATCCGTCCAGGATCATCACCTATAACAGTGACCAGGATCGGTCAACGCCGTACGACCATATTGCGGAAATCGACCCGTACAAGATGCATATGCTCCCGTTTGATTCCACACTCCGTTTTTCCGGCTGGTGGGACCATCACTACTGGATGCCGTTTTCCGGTTACGTGGATGAAAATTACAACAACCCACGCTACTATCTCAGAGATGGGCCCGGCGGCCCGCGCATGCCTCAGCCGCAGGACTCTCTGCTCTATCACGATCCGTCCGAGCTGATCTTTCATGGAGAGGAGGGGGCGTTCGGAACCATCGTTCGTCTGGAAAAAATCAAAGAGGAGCTGGAGCAGCGTGGTTCGGCAGACGGGTTCCGGGAACTGGAACACCTCGACTGGTTTAACCACTATGACAACTGGCTTGACGCTTCGGGTTTCCGGGAGTCCTATCCGACGGTTGACGCCCTGACGACAAGCCTTGGCCGGAACCTCCACTATTTTCAGGGCAGAAATGTCGAAAATGTTCGTATGGGGAACGTGGCGGATGCCTATGTGATGAATGGCTGGGGCTCCGGAGCCACCCGGACAGATGTGGTGGATATGTATCGAAACCCGACCGCTGATCCTGCTATTCTGCAGCACTATATGCAGCCACTCTATGTTGCGATTAAACTTCGAAACAAGGTTCTCTCGACAGATGCTGTTCCGTTAGCCGACTTCTGGATTGTGAATGAATCCGGCCTGCAGGGATCCTTCAGGCTTGCTGTTGACTATACCGGGCCGGATGGAAGAGTTCTATTTACCGATGCATTTGACGTGACTGTATCCGGCGGGGAGGAGTTCGGTGAACTTCTTGTCGAAGGTGTACGGCTGCCGCAGATTCCGGATGGCGGGCACTACATGCTACGGGCACGTATTCTCGATGCGGACGGGAACGAACGGGCATCAGGGTTTGACGATATTTTCGCAGTGGATCTGGACTCAGGCCCGGGAATTTCAGGTTCCATCGCCGTACTGGAGAGTGACGGTGAAATTGCCTCCTATCTACAGCAGGCGAGGGGAATTACGCCTGAGCAATTTGGCCCGGAAACCGGCGAGATGGATATCATTATCGTGGGAAATCACGACTCTGAATCTCTGGATGAGGGCATCCGGGAGGCCCTGGTACGGCGAGCTATGGAAGGTACACGGCTGATTGTACTTGAGAACGCGGATGATTTTGCCGAAGAGATTGATAACCGGCTGAGGATACGTCCGGAGCTCTCACAACCCTCCGGATCGGGATGGGGCGGGGGCCTTCTGGCCAATTTTGGGTCCGGCGGGCGCTACTTTACCGGCCAGGACCGACTGTTGACGGGGCTTCCCCAGGGAGAAGGGATGAGCTGGGAGTACCAGACATTCTACAAACCAAATGCGGTGGTCGGGTTGGACCGGCGGGTACGAGGATTGAGACTGCACCTTTGGAACCATGAACCGGTTATCGCACTGGGCAGCCAGGGGTCGAAGGAGATCATTACAGGGCTTGGGCGCGTGCCGACAGGTGAGGGGAGCGTGATCCTCTCTGCGATGAATATCATACCGAATCTCCATACAGAAGATGTCTCGGCAGTGGTAGCCCGGAGGCTGTTTCTAAACCTGCTTGAGTATGAATAGGAACAAACAGATCAACAGCGAGGCAATGAAGAAGGTGCTGGCTCGGCCTGAGGATAATCGCATCATCCGGCTGGCGGTTCTTCCCCTGCTCTGTTTCCTCTTTGCCGTTACCGGGACACTCACCGCACAGACCGGGCTCTACACCCGCGCACCCGATGTGATCCCCGGTACCACTCCGGAGATGCGAACCCCGGAGTATTGGATTCACTCACTGGAGAATGCAGAGGAGGTGGTGATGGCCCCGGCGCAGATCCTTGAGATGAACAGAAGATACCAGCAAAGGGTACTGGATATTCAGGAGTCGGACAGTGATACAGGCAATCGTGTCCGTCAGCAACTATCCGGGACACCCGGCCTGTATGCGTACAGGCCGGGTATTCATGCTCTGTCGCCCGGTGAACTTGCTGAAACCATTCGTGAAATGGTGGATGGCCAAATCGGGGTTTTGCGAAGGCGATCGTACGCAAACTTACTTGGAGTCGAGTATGCAGGTCATGAACTGGAGGCTCTGGAGAATGAGATGTCCCGGAATGCAATACCGGACGAGATCCATCTGAAACCCGGAATTACGGTAGCCGATACAAGGATTCGAATCATCCCTGCCCTCCGGCCCGAATATGTCGGCCTCATGCAGACCGGCAAGACACGCTGGGATGTCTGGAACCTGGATGTGCTGCCGATTGCGAGCCCGGTACAGGTTCTGCACATCTCCGGAAGTGGTGCCCATCTGTTTGTTTTCTCAGACTACGGGTTCGGCTGGGTTCCATCAGAGCAAATTGCATTCGCTTCTCAAGCTGATATCGATGCTATTTCCGGTTCAGACCGGTTTGTCGTCTCTACAGGAGACAGGGTCCCGATCTACTCTGGAACCGACTACAATGTGGTCTCAGGCTGGATGAGGATGGGTTCCCGGCTTCCCGTCTCCGGATCAGGCTCAGAGTTAACGGTTACTGTACCGGTACGACAGATAAACGGTGGCCTGGAGATGCAGAGCGGCTGGCTGAGGCCGGATGCTGAGGTTCATATTGGCCCGCTGCCCTATACCCGGGAGAATGTAATCCGGCTCGGTTTCCGGATGCTGGATAACCTGTATGACTGGACGGGCGGCTGGTATGGAAGAAATGATGGAACGGTACTGCGGGATATCTTCAAGACATTCGGGTTTGAGATCCCGGCGAATGGCGTCTTGCTCTCTATATTTTCAGAAAACAACCGGGTCAGCCCGGCTGATGCAGGCCGGGAAGAGAGGTATCAGGAGATGACAGAATCGGATCCTTTCACCACATTCATGGCCAGCAGAAGCGGCCACAGCCTGCTCTATATGGGAGAGCTGGATGGAGTACCGGTTGTCTTCGATACACACGGATACGGATATGAAGAGAATGGAGAAGAGATCGAGGTTCGACGCTGGTCTGTTGCCACACTCTCACTTCCGGACTATCTGCTCCGGCAGGATGTCACCATCACGGATATTCGATAGTGCTATTTCTATGGATCTACAACCAATCAATGACTTCAGGAATCCCCGGCAGATAATATGACTATGGAAAAAATCTATAAAACAGCAATGACAATCGCCGTTCTGGCAATCCCGGCAGCGCTCCTGTCATGGGTACAGGGGTCTTATCTGGCAACCGGAGTATCGGTTGTCCTGTTCTTCACCATGCTGGCAATCGGTATCAGGGGAACTGAAAAGTTGAAAGGGTTCTCGTTCACCGTCTGGGTGTTTGCCGCCGTCTCTCTGGCAATGTTCTACCCAGGGTTGATCACCGACGTTGGAGGCTACAATACGGAAGGGTTGATTGTACCTCTGATTCAGGTCATTATGTTCGGTATGGGGACAGCCATGAGCCTGGGGGATTTCGCCGGGGTAGTCCGGATGCCAAAAGGGGTACTTGTAGGGCTTGCGTGTCAGTTTACCATTATGCCGCTCATCGGCCTGTCACTTGCGCTTTCATTCGGATTTCCTGCTGAAATTGCAGCAGGGATCGTACTGATCGGCTCCTCTCCCAGTGGGGTGGCCTCCAATGTAATGGCATTTCTGGCAAAGGGGAACCTGGCCCTCTCCGTTACATTGACCGCAGTAGCCACTCTGATGGCCCCGATTGTAACTCCCTTTCTGATGCAGCAGTTTGCAGGGCAATTTGTGCCGATCGATTTTGTGAGCATGATGTGGAGCATTATCAATATGGTCATTCTTCCGATTGCTGCCGGTCTGTTATTCAACCGGCTCTTCCGGGGACGAGCCGAGTGGCTCCACAAGGCGATGCCGGTACTCTCCATGATCGGAATTGTTGTGATCATCGCTGTGATCACAGCAGCCGGAAGGGACAATCTGTTGACGATCGGGCTGCTGCTGTTTGCGGCCGCAGTCATTCACAACGCCGCAGGCTATCTGCTCGGTTACTGGGGTTGCCGCCTGTTCCGGATGGATGAAAAATCCTGCCGTACTATTGCAATTGAAGTAGGGATGCAGAACGGCGGCCTGGCATCCGGAATTGCCGTCGAACTGGGGAGGGCTGCGACTATGGGGCTTGCTCCAGCTATATTCGGCCCCTGGATGAATATCTCCGGATCGTTTCTCGCCAACTGGTGGAGGGACCGGGAGCCGGAACAGAAAGAGGACGATAAACCGGCATACTGAGTTCAATAGATGTATAAAACAGCAACCGGAAGGGCCTGAAATCTGCCCGGCGTTCAAAATGCAAATACAAAACGATTGGTGGCCTGAGTGAAAAACAGAACAGCATACAGAGAACAGAACATGACTACGGGAACCGTATCTCTCTGTTCTCTCCTGATACTGGCAGCCTTCTTCTGTTTGTATACTCCTGCTATTGCTTCCATGCAGGCTCAGACAGAGCTTGTATCGATGGAAAAGGGCACCGAATATCAGAACAACCGTTTTAGCAATGAAGGTTCACCGGAACAGCAACCGGCGGCGGCCCGGAATTTCACGGAAATCCCAGTCTATGTTGATGAAAACGGGATCATGCGATGGAGTGCAACCGATGAAGAGGTAGCTCTGTTCGGGGTTAACTACTCTATCCCGTTCGCTCACGGGTACCGGGCGGTCAACTACATCGGAGCTGACCATGAAACGGTGATCGATCAGGATGTCTACCACTTTGCCCGGATGGGGCTGGACGCTTACCGGATCCACGTCTGGGATATCGAGATCTCCAACAGGGAAGGGAACCTGGTCTACAACGATCATCTGCGGCTGCTCGACTACCTGATCATGCGGCTGAAGGAACGCGGGATCAAAATCGTCCTGAGCCAGATGCGCAATTCAGACAACGCCTATCCGGAATATTACGAATATCAAAATCCTGACCCGCTCTTTGAGGATGTTCAGGCATTTGGTTTTTCGCGATACACCCCCAAAAACGGCGGCCTTGCCCACCACACCCCGGAGGGAATTGCCGCACAGGAACGATATGTACGGGGTTTTGTCAATCATGTAAACGAATATACGGGCATCAGCTATAAGGACGACCCGGATATCATCGCCTTCGAGATCAATAACGAGCCACATCACAACAACAGTGTGGAGGATGTGCGCAGCTACATCAACCGAATGGTATCGGCGATGCGAGAGACGGGGATGGAGAAACCGATCTTCTACAACATGAGCCACAATTTCAGCGTAACGGAAGCCTTCCTCACCGCAGACATACAGGGCGGGACGTTCCAGTGGTATCCGACCGGGCTGAATGCCGGTTTCACCCAAAAAGGAAACTTTCTGCCAAACGTAGACCGCTATACAGTTCCGTTTGCAGATGATCCACGATTTCAACAGATGGGAAAACTGATTTATGAATTCAGCCCCGCGGATGTTGCAGACAACTATCTGTATCCGGCGATGGTTCGAAGTTTCCGGGGGGCAGGGTTTCAGTTTATTACCCAGTTCTCTTACGATGCAATGGCCCTTGCCGGCATCAATTCCGAATACAAAACTCACCATCTGAATCTGGCTCATACCCCCTCCAAGGGGATCAGTTTCAAGATCGCCGGTGAAGCTGCGAGAAAGGTTCCGTTGGGTGCCGATTACGGGACGTATCCGGAAAGCACCCGGTTTGAGGACTTTCGCCTCAGTTATGAGGAGAATCTGGCGGAGATAGTAACGGACGAGTTATTCTTCTACTCCAACACTACGGAGAGCAGTCCGGCACATCCGGAGAGGCTTCAGGAGATTGCAGGCGTCGGCAGTTCTCCGCTTGTAGAGTATGAAGGGGCAGGAGCCTACTTTCTGGACCGGCTGGAGGAGGGGGTATGGCGCCTGGAAGTCATGCCCGATGCAGTGATGATCCGTGATCCGTTTGACGACCCCCACATCGACAAGAGAGTCACCCGGATCATCTGGAACCAATGGCCGATAAATCTCTCCCTGCCAGATCTTGGCCCCGGATTCAGTTATCGCGGTGTCAACCGAGGCAACCGCCGGTCAGGAGTGTCGGATGGCGGCAGTATCACAGTCAGTCCGGGGGCCTATATCCTGACTCGAAACGGAGTCGTCTCGAATGAGTGGGCGGCAGACAGAAGCTATGGAGATGGCACCAAACGCATCGGGGAGTTTGTAGCTCCGCCTCCCACAGAAGGATCCCCGGAGGTTCTTCATACTGCTATGTCGGAGACCGGAGCGGAGTCGCCCTTCCGGATTCGTGCAGAGATTGCCGGTTCCGGGACTCCTGATCGTGTAGAGCTATGGTACAGAACCAGTGATTTGGGCCAGCCTGTTCCACCTGAGACGATGCGTGCATACAATCTGGACCGCATTGAGATGGAGCGAACGGAGGGATACACCTGGGAAGCGGAGATCCCGGCAGATGAGCTGTCGGCCGGAGGCGGGATACTCTATTACATCGTGGTGAGCGATGGCGGAGAATATCAAACATATCCTGGGGGATTTGACCGGCGTCCCGGAGACTGGAACTTCTATCACCGGGAGTCCTGGCAAACCCGGATTGTAGAGGAGGATGCCCCCTTGCAGCTTTTGAATGTGGAGAGGGACTTTACGACTGTACTGCCGCTGCGGACTTCATTCGGCAGCGCCGGCCGGAAGAGACTGGTATCCGGCAGTGATATCGGAAACAGAGCGATCCGGGTCGATGCGGACCTCTCCGGCAACAATCTGCTCTTCTTGCGGGAGTATATTGCAGAACAGATTGACGGACGGGGAGATCATCTGGAGAACTTTTCCCATGTGGTAATCCGTGCCCGTGGTCTGGGAGTGAGCACAGGTACACTTCAGTTCGGATTTCTGACCAGGGATGGATACACCTACGCTGCTCCCTTCGAGCTTTCCGGAGAGTGGCGGGATATACGTATTCCGTTGTCGTCCCTGGAACAGGCGGGAACGGCGCTGCGGCTGACCTATCCGCGGATGATGGAGGAGTATTACATGCCGGAAGAGCGGCTTCCGTTCGATATTTCCGGCATCGAGAGCTGGGAGATCTCAACGGCAGGGCTGTTTGAACCGGACCGGCTTAGTTACGAGGTAGAGAACATCTGGCTGGAGTAGACGATGTAGCTGCTGTCCGGATCAGGTGAAGGTGACTGAATTGGAGTAAGGGATGGAAAATGGAAACGGAAATGAAATCAAACAGAACAGCAGGCGATGAAATAGACCGTATCGGGAATAGGTGGATATGGGCCATAAAAAAGGGTTCAATCCGGAATGTGCCGGATGAACCCTTTGTGTTCCATATCGGTAATCAACTGGTGCAGAGAAGCAGGATCACAGATCCGAACTGCCGCCGGCCACTTTGCTGTCAACAGAATAGTCGCCGCTGCCGACCAGTGACAATGCAATAGTCATCGCAAGAAGCGAAATATCAATCCGCATGTTATCGAATTCACCACCCATTTTCACCATCAGGATAGCAACTACCATGACGATTGCAAGCAGAATGGATGGAATGCGAATTTTATAGCCGATTAAAACAAGAATGCCACCAAGAAATTCAACCAGTGCGACAACCCATGCCATTATTCCGGCAAGAGGGATTCCAACATTACCGAAGAATCCCGCTATACCTTCAATACCGTTAAGTTTCCCCCACCCGGCCAGGATAAAGATGACCCCGACAGCAATGCGTAGAATAAGTAGTGACAGATTCAGATTTTTGTCCAGATTTGACGTGCTCATAGTTTGTTTCCTTTTAATTAGAATGTATGATGTCCATCAACCCGAAAAAGCCTGTATTGGCTTTTTCATCCAGTTATATCAGATATAATTAATTTTTTCAAAAATTCATAATTGTTAATAGATCATAACCCCGTACCTATGAAACCTCTACAACGTCTCATCAGAAAAAACACACATATCACTGGAACGGCAGTCCTTCTGCTGGCCCTTTCCCTTTCTGTGGCCTTTGCACCAGCCATCGCCCAGGCTCAACAACAGGTTGACCCGGAGAGGGTGACCGTTGAAAACGGCGTTATGCTCTGGCAGGAGTCCGGTGAAGAGGTTTCCCTGTTCGGTGTGAACTACTACACTCCCTTTTCTCAGACGTATCGCGGTATGAATACGATGCAGAGAGATCACAAACAGGCGATCAACGAGGATATCTACCACCTGGTTCGCATGGGAATGAACGCGTTCCGAACCCATCTGTACGAGATTGAAGTCACGGACAGCCTCGGGAATCTGCTCCGGAACAAACATCTCGACCTTCATGACTATTCGCTCTCCAAAATGAAAGAGCACAACATCCGGACCATTATCACACCGACTACCTATTACGGTTCAGGATGGCCTACAAGCAATGTGGTTCAGCCACCCGGCTTTGCCAACTACATTTCCAAAGGGGGGGCTCCGCAAAACCGGGAGTACTGGCCGGTCATTCAGAACTATCTGGGGCAGCTCATCAACCACGTCAACCCATACACTGGGTTGACCATGATCGAAGATCCCAACATCATTGCGATTGAGATCGACAATGAGCCCTCCCACAGCGGGTACGAAAGAACGCTGGAGTTTGTAAACAGCATGGTGAACCACCTTCGCGAGAGCGGATGGGACAAGCCGATTTTTTATAACATTACACACGGCGTACCCAACGCCTATCTTGATGCCGAAATCGACGGAGTTACGTTTCAGTGGTACCCTGCCGGCCTCTATGAAAGAAGAGAGAAAAGATCCAACTATTTTCCCTATGTCAGCAGTTATGAAACGCCATGGGAAGAGGACGAACGGTATCAGAACATGGCAAAGATCGTCTACGAATTTGATCCGGCGGATAACCTGAACAATTATGCACTCCCGATGTCGGCCCGAAGTTTCCGGGAACACGGAATGCAATTCGCCGCCCAGTTTGCCTATACCGCTATGGGGGTTGCACACGCAAATACCGACTGGGTCTCGCACTACCTGAATATGGTCTATACGCCCGGCAGAGCAGTGAGCATGATGATTGCCGGCGAGGTATTCCGAAAGGTGGGGTATATGGAACAGTTTGAAGACTTTCCGGCAGACACTGCCTTCGGCGACTTTCTGATGAGCCATCATATGGACTTGAGCCAGATGAATTCGGACAACGCCTTCTACTACTCCAACGATACGGAGACGGCACCGCGAAACGAGCCGGGACTGGAACGCATTGCAGGTGTGGGAAACTCCCCGGTGGTCACCTATGGTGGAACCGGTGCCTATCTTCTGGACAAACTGGAGGAGGGAGTCTGGCGGCTAGAAGTGATGCCGGATGCGATACAGATCCGCGATCCGTTCGGACAGCCAGGATTTGACCAGCCCGCAACTGTCATCGAGTGGCATGAACATCCGATGGAGATTCATCTGTCGGAACTGGGCGGGTCCTTTGCAGTCCGCGGATTGAATGAAGGGAATTATCGGGAGGCGGAAGCCGAATCGGGGAGATTTCCGGTAACGCCGGGCACCTGGTTATTGACTGCTACGGAAGCCGATGGAAGAGGCTGGACGGCAGACAGCCCGTTCGGAACCGTAAGATTGGGAGATTACCATGCAGTACCCGCAAATGCGGATGAGCCTGCCGTTTGGCATATTCCGTCCGGCCAGGCGGAAGCAGGAGAGCCCCTGGATATCCTGGCGAATATTGCCGGACTCTCCGGTGGCGACAGGGTCTGGCTGAATGTGAAGCGAGAGTCCGGAGAGTACGAACAGATCGAGATGAGAGAGGCTTCGGCCCACAGATACCGTGCTGAAGTTCCGGCGGATCGGATGGGAGCCGGCCAGATCCGATACTGGATCGTTATCGAGCAGGAAGACGGCTGGTACACGACCTTTCCCGGCCTCGCCCTGACCCTGACCGTCTTCGCGTTCAACATCCTCGGCGATGGTCTGCAAGACTCCCTCGACCCGCGCTCAGGCCGCCGCTAGACCTCGTGCAGTTCGCGGCAGTTGTGTCATTCTGAGCGCCAGCGAAGAATCTCTTCTCTCCGCGTACGTACACGGCCTTCTGACGAGGTCCCTCGTTCCTCGGGATGACACGATTATTGCGTTGCCGTGTAATCCGTGGCCGCATTGATCTCCATGTTGTTGGCGTCGATGCGCAGCTCAGGCAGCGACGGTCCGGCAATCGGAAGCTGGAACACGAAGATCGTACCCCCGCCGTCGTTCGGCTCGGCCCAGATGCTTCCTCCGTGCGCTTGCACGATATGCTTGGCGATCGCCAGCCCCAGCCCGGTCCCTTGCGATCGGCGCGCGCGATCCGCCTTGTAAAACCGCTCGAAGAGCC